>CAZZPH010000037.1:0-14668 GCA_964655725.1 uncultured Hyphomicrobium sp. | reverse complement strand
CTCGGGCAACTCCGCCATCAACCTGCGGCGCCACTGTGGAGCGCATTCGGGGCGCGGCGGCAGATCCCCCCCCTTTGCATCCTGACCTGGAAAGCAGAACCCCATCGGCGCGAATGCCGCCCGCTCCTCGTCGTAGAACGCAGCCGGATCGAGCCCCAGCCAGCGCCGCAAACGGACACCCGAAGGATCGTCGAACGGCACGCCCGAGCGATGCACGCGCACGCCCGGCGCCTGACCCGCGATCAGGAGGCGCACACCGGCGGACGCACGAACGACGGGGCGCGGCGCATGAGGCAGCGGCACACCGTTCGCGGGATCCGTGCAAATCCGGCAGCCCCTGATCTCGCTCAGCAACCGTTCGAGGTCCGGCATGTACGAGGTCTGATGTCCATCACCTAAGGAAGAAAAAACGATCTGCCGGGCCGCCTAACGTGTGAGCCGGCCCGAACGGACGCCCTCATTATTCCGCTACCGGACGCATCTGACGAGACTTGTGTCCCTGTGCGGCCAGATCGTAGCTGAGACCATCCTCAGCGATCAGGATGCGGGGATTGCTCACCGCGCTGAGATTATCCAGCATCTCAGGACCCATATGCGTCAGCATGATGCGCTTTGCATCGATCCGGGGCAACTGCTGTTCGATCGTTCTCCAGTTCATGTGGTAGCGGGCTTCTTTCTGGAACGCGTAGCAATCCACCAAGAAGAGATCCGCGCCAGCACTTGTAGGAATAAGGCTCTCGATCCATTCGGTGTCGCCGGAGTAGGCGAAGATTGATCCATCTGCCTCGCATCGCAACGCGAACGATGTCGCTCCCGAGGGATGGCTGACGACATAGGGCGTCACCATCACGCCACCTGCCGTCAGCGGCACCTCGGGCTCAAAGGACAGGAACTGCAAATCGAAGGCGCGCGGGGTGGTGGTGGCACCGGGAAAGAGAGCTTCTGCGGCGGTCGTGAAGCGCTCCTCGATGCCGGCCGGCCCCACCACGATCAAGGGTGTGCGGCGGCGCGCAACATGCACGGCGTGGATCAGCCACCAGACCAGGCCGCTGAAATGGTCACCGTGCAAGTGGGTGATGAAGATCGTCCCGATCCGGTTGGGGTCCAGTCCTTCACGCGCAAGGCCGATGAGCGCCGTCGCACCGCAATCAACGAGGCATTCACCAGCGGAGTGCGTGAGGTGGTAGGACGTTTGCAGCCTGCCACCACTGCCGAACGCATCGCTGCACCCCAGAATTGTCAGCTTCATCCGTTATCCTCCCCGCGCCGGACCCCACTCTAACCGACCCCACTCCAACCGACCCTGATATGCGATCGTGGGCTGGCAGGCTGTTCCGCACGGAACATCCCCTGCCCGGAAATCTATCTCAGTCCCGGCCCAGATGCTGCTCGCGCCAGTCCTTCGGGCGGTCGAACGTTCCGCTCCACAGCCCCCGCCCCGCCGAGCGGGCCTCACGTTCCTCAGTGTCATAATCCCCAAAAGCGACCGCAAAGCCGGATTGAACCATCTCCGAATTGAGGTCCAAATCACCCGCCCGGCACCTGGACAGGAGGCGCCCGTGGCGGTCGCGTGTCACAACTGAGCATTGCAGCTGCCGACCCGCAATGAGCGACTTCAGATGCCGCCGGGCATCTTCGCCGCAGGGCCAGGACTTGCCAGCGCGCAGGCATGTCTGCCGGCCTTCCGGCGCGTCGATCCCCAGTAGCCGCACTTCGTAGTCGCCGATGGTGAGGCTGTCGCCATCGATCAGGCGCGCCACGCCCGCGACGGTAGAGGGTTCATCTTCGAGCCACAGACGTCCCACCAGTGTCAGAACCACCAACAGCCCGATGAGGACGAGAACCTCCCTTAGGCGGTTCGCACGGCGGGAGCGCCTGCGTTGCATCTTCATCTCCGTTTCAGTCCAGTGCGGCGGTAAACGCAAACTTAGCAAATTGGTCCCAGATTAGCCGAGGTTGGAACGGTGGGGGTCCTCCGGCGACCTTGCACATCAGTAGGGTGATGCAAGCCGGCGGCCCGCGCCACGTGATGGCAGTTGGAATGACACACAACGCTGCGACGGACGACCTCGCGACGCTGCGAAGCCGACGCGACACGCGCAAGCGTGCCGCTGCGGACATCAAGGCTGCGCGCGAACGGCTGACCAGCGGGAGCACCATCAAGCCGGAATTCGAATACGAACTCCTCGCCATGTTCGCCCGCAACGAGCTTGGCGCAGCCGTCACGATGCCCGCGCTGTCGGTGATCTTTGCCCTGGCGGCAATGTTCTGGGCACCGTTCTATCAAGCCATGCTGTGGCTCGTCCTCGTCATTACGGCCAAGGTCGCGCTGATCGAGCAATGCCGCCGCTTCCTGAGCGTTGCGCGCGATCAGGTCGACATTCGACTCTGGCGGCGCAATCTCATATTTGCCGAGGCCCTGAACGGAGCAACCTGGGCAAGCTTCGTTCTTGTGGGCATGAGTGCTGGCGAGACGCAGGCTCTCAACGAAGCGTTCACGACGCATGTCTTCCTGTTTGCCACGTTGATTGTGGTGCTCGCGATCCGGATGTCGTTTGCATCGACCGTTATGGGCATCCTGTACGCCGGGACCATACCGATCACCGTCGTGGTCGTGGCCCGCCTGCTCGCCCTCAACGATCCCTTCTACTTTGCGCTCGCCTCGATGGCGGCCGGCGTCAACGTCTATTTCATCTTCCTGGCCAAGGGGCTCCACGCGACAGCGCTTGCAATGCTGGAGTTCCGGGCTCAAAAAGATGCCCTGATCGCGGAACTGGAGGAAGCACGGTTGCTCGCGGAGGAAGCGCGCCGCCGCGCAGAAGCGGCCAACAAGGCGAAATCCCGGTTTCTTGCAACCATGAGCCATGAACTGCGCACGCCGCTCAACGCGATCATGGGATTTTCGGAAGTCATGAAGGGCGAGCTCATCGGACCTCTCGCCAACCCGACCTACCGGGAGTATGCCGGCAATATCCACGACAGCGGAAAGCATCTCCTCCACCTCATCAACGAAATTCTCGACCTGTCGCGCATCGAGGCGGGCCGCTACGAACTGCATGAGGAACCCCTACGGCTGTCCGATGTCGCAGAGGATTGTCATCGCCTCCTCAAACTGAAGGCGCAGAGCAAAGGCATCGACCTCGTCGAAGAGTACGACGAGGGACTGGCCCAGATCTGGGCCGACCAGCGCGCCATGCGCCAGATCTGCCTCAATCTCATGTCCAACGCGCTGAAATTTACACCTCAAGGCGGACGGATCACCGTCACCGTGGGCGCGACGACCGACGGGGGACAGTACATCGCCGTGCGCGATACGGGTCCTGGCATTCCCGCCGAGGAGATCCCCAAGGTGCTGCAGGTCTTCGGCCAGGGCTCACTCGCCCACGAAAATGCGGAAGGTGGCACCGGCCTTGGCCTGCCGATCGTGCAGAACCTGATCGAGCTGCACGGCGGAACCTTTGATCTCTTGTCAGAACTGCGCAAAGGCACCGAAGCCATCGTCACTCTGCCCGCCCAGCGCGTGCTGTCGCCGCTGGCTCCGCTTCAGCCTCTGGGTGAGGAGCGTCATCGCGGGGCCTCGGGGCCCGCACCCCAGCGCCAGCGCGCCTCCCGGCTGCGCGGGGCGGGCGGCATTCCAAGGCACGCCTGAACAACATTCGCCCACCCCGGCGCGATGCCCTTGCCCGAACGCATCACCACATCTAAGTGACGGACCGGCAGGGGCGCGCCGCCAGATCGCCCCTCTTGGATGCCATCAGGATCGCCATGGAAAGCCCGTGCGTAAAAGTCTGTGTCATCGACCCCCGCACCCGCCGGTGCGAGGGGTGTGCACGCACAATCGAAGAGATCACGAGTTGGTCGAGCCTGTCGCCAGCCGAACGCCGCCGGATCATGGCCGACCTGCCAGCCCGCCGCATCCCGCAGAAAGGGCCCTGAGATGCTGATCTGGTTGCTGGCCTTGCTGGTTGGGCTCGTCGGGTTGTTCTGGTTTCTGGCGGGCAGCGAAGGGGCGATCCTTGGATTGGGCGGAGGCGAGATCGCAATCCTGGCGGTGTTCGGTGCGCTGGCTCTCCTCTACCTGATCTCGCTGGCCAGCGACTACCGCGGCCGGGCCCTGCTCGCACTCCGGCACGCCATGATCTGGGTGGGCATCTTCTGCCTTCTCATCCTTGCTTATGCGTTCCGGGGCGAACTTGGTGAGGTGGGACGGCGATTGAGCGCGGAGATCCTGCCTCCGGGTTCTGGCCTACATGCGGAAACGACAGAGCATGGCGAGCGCTCGGTGCGCCTCAGGAAGCACCCCAATGGGCACTTCGTCGCCCGCGGCAATGTCAACGGATCTCCCGTACAATTGCTGGTCGACACAGGGGCCTCGACGGTCGTTCTCAAAACGGCGGACGCCGAGCGGGCCGGGATCGACATCTCAGGCCTCGTCTATTCCACCCCGGTCTCAACAGCGAACGGCACAACGTTCGCGGCTCCTATCCGCCTGCGCTCGCTGTCGATTGGCGCCATTGAAATGAACGATATCGAGGCCCTGGTCGCAAAGCCGGGAAATCTTAACGAGAGCTTGCTCGGTATGAGTTTTTTAAGGCGTTTGCGCTCATATGAGTTCACCGGAGACTTCCTGACTCTGCGCAGCTGAACTGATCGGACGGCGCGCAGCGCCGGGCTTATCCGGCAGCACCCCTGCAGTCGCGTGAGGCGCGCGCCACATGTCCATGTCATCCGGCACCCGTTCGCTCCTTGCAGAAGTTGCCTCCTGGGCGATTGTTGCCTGTCTTTGCGTGGGGGTCATCGTGCATTACGACACGTTGAAAGCCCTCATCGCAGACGCCGCCGGGCTGGAGCCCGTCACCATCACAGCCGCAGAAGATCCATCGGCACCCACGGCGCTGCGCGCCGACTACCCCGAAGGCCTCATCGTCGAGATCAAGGCCGGACAGGGGGGACACTACCACGCCGAAGCTGAAATCAACGGACGTGACATCGAGGTGCTCGTCGACACGGGCGCCACGATGGTTGTCCTCACATGGGAGGATGCCGAGAGCGCCGGACTTTATCTCTCAGACGCCGACTTCACGCACCAGGCCTCGACCGCCAATGGCACGGCCCGTGTGGCGCCCGTTATGCTGGATAAAGTCAGCATCGGTGACATCACGGTCCGGGATGTGCGCGCGATGGTCTCGGAGCGAAATGCGCTGCACGTCTCGCTGCTCGGCATGTCGTTCCTGGGTCAACTCGACCGGGTGGACATGCGGTCTGGTACGATGATCCTCCAGAACTGATCACACTCATCCGCCGCGGCTTGATCGCCGATGTGCTCACACCCGCGCGCGCCGTGTACAACTAGCCCTGAACGAATGCTGCTCGAAGGAGCCCACATGTTTCCCCGCCCTCGCGCTGACCTCCACCCCAACACCGCGGATTTCGAAAGGCTGCCCCTGGTCAAACCGACCGGCTTTCGTGAATACGATGCGCGCTGGCTCTTTCCCGGCGAGATCAACTTGATGGGGCTCAATGCCGTCGGGCTCGGCATGGCAACACTGTTCGAGGAGCGCGGCGTTAGAAAGCGCATCGTTGTCGGCCATGATTACCGGAGCTATTCGGCCAGCGTGAAGCAGGCGCTCATGACGGGGCTGCTCGCGGGCGGGTGTGAAGTCCATGACATCGGTCTGGCGCTCTCACCAATGGCCTACTTCGCGCAGTTCGATCTCGACGTTGAGGGCGTCGCGATGGTGACCGCCTCCCACAACGACAATGGATGGACCGGCATCAAGATGGGGCTTGCGCGGCCCTTGACGTTCGGTCCCGACGAGATGAGCCGACTCAAGGAGATCGTCCTGGCGGGCGCATTCAAAGCAGCACCGGGCGGCCGCTACATCTGTGTGCCGGACATGGCTGAACGCTACATCGCCTCTCTGACGTATCGCCCGAAGCTGCGCCATCGACTGAAGGTCGTGGCGGCGTGCGGCAACGGAACGGCGGGGGGCTTTGCGCCCCAGGTGCTGGAGGCGATCGGCTGCGACGTCATTCCCCTCGACTGCGACCTCGACCATGCGTTCCCACGCTATAACCCCAACCCCGAAGACATGAAAATGCTGCATGCCATCTCGGAGGCGGTGCTGGCCCACAAGGCAGACGTCGGGCTTGGATTTGACGGCGACGGCGACCGCTGCGGCGTCGTCGACAACGAGGGACACGAGATCTTCGCCGATACGGTCGGCGTCATGCTCGCGCGGGATATCTCGGCCCTTCACCCGAACGCGACGTTTGTCGCCGACGTCAAGTCCACCGGCCTGTTCATGACCGATCCCGTGCTTCAGGCGAACGGCGCCAAGGCTCTCTACTGGAAGACGGGCCATTCCTACATGAAGCGCTACACCTTTGAGCAGAAGGCGCTGGTTGGCTTTGAAAAGAGCGGTCACTTTTTCTTCCAGCCGCCGCTGGGGCGGGGATACGATGACGGCATCATTGCCGCGCTTGCCGTGTGTGACATGCTCGATCGCGCCTCGCCCACGTCACTGGCGGATCTGAAACGCGCGCTCCCCAAAACCTGGCAATCGCCCACGATGTCGCCGCACTGCGATGACGAGAAGAAGTATGGCGTCGTCGACAAGATCGTTGCCGAGTATCAGGCCCTGGCAAACGCGGGAGGATCAATCGCAGGTCAGCGCATTCGCGATCTGGTGACCGTCAACGGCGTGCGCGTCACGCTGCAAGACGGGACGTGGGGCCTGGTGCGCGCCTCCTCCAACAAACCTGAACTCGTCGTCGTGGTGGAGAGCCCGGTGTCGCTCGAAAACCGCGATGCCATGTTCCGCGATATCGAGGCGCGCCTTGCACGGCATCCGGAAGTCGGGGACTGGAACCAGAAGATCTGACGCCAAACCGCTCGTTGCACCATCCGGTCTCTCGATGTCTCAGCGTTCAAAGAAAAAAGGCCGCCCGGAGGGGCGGCCTTTTCTCCGTTATGACATCACCGGGCGTGTCGGCAGGCTGCAGACGTACCACCCGGTGTCAGCGCTTTAGCGCTGACGGGCCACATTCCGACGCTCGGCACCGCGGGGGCGCCGGGTCATGAAGAGGGCCACGAGGAAGGCTTGCATGATCGTCTCCTTGCCCATTCGGGCGTGTTGGCTGTCGAGGCACTTTGGCGCCCCGTCACGAAATGAAGATAGGCGATTTGTCTGCACTGTAGAATAGACGAGTTTGCATTGCAGCAATGCAAATTTTGCAGCCCGGGAGGCTTCGCGCTAACGATATGTTTCTAAACAATTAAATATCACACTTGGTACATCAGGGTTGGATGTTGCGCTGCGGCAGTGCCACCAGATTCCAGTCCCGGGAGCCGCCGGGCGATGGAGCATCAGGCTCCACCTCGGGGGTGCGGCCAGGTCCCCAAAACGAAGCCCGGGCACCCTAGGGCGCCCGGGCCTGAGACGATATTTGCCGACGTGGTGCTTACGACCTGGTCGAGGCCTTGTAGGCCACGCGCTGGACCACGCGCGCCGTCATGCTCTGGGCACCAGACTGGCACGTAAACTCCAGCGACGGTCCGCTGCCCGTATCGATGCGCGCGGTGCTGCCGGCATTGATCGTCGCCGTGAAGCGAGCAGGAATACCAGCGGTTGTCGCCGGGGCAACATCTGGATTGGCCTCGCCGACGACGAGCGTCACCTTGCAGCTGCCGGCCTCGGCGACGTAATAGCCAACGGCGCGCTTGCCACCGACTTCCATCGAAAGTCCGGTGTAAGGCCGCAGTGCGCTCGATTGCAGCGCCACGTCAGCCGCCACAGAGGCGGAGGCAAGACCAGCCGTAGCAGTGATCCCCGCGATCACCGAGAAGACGGTGGAGCGGACGGAAAGCGACGAGAAGCGACGTTCGGTCATGGCAGTCTCCTTGATGTTCAGAGCGAGAACGCAACTGAAGAGATGCCCGCAGTGGCCTTGTGTTACTCGTGATCGGTCTCAACTGCTGGCTTGCGTGGAAGATAGCTGCAGCCGGCAGCGGCGAAAAACGCTATTCGGGAAATCCAGACCTGCGCATGTTGCAGCGCGGAACGGTCACAGCCCAACTGGGTAGGCCGATTGAGCGAAATCAAATGCGGCGAGCGGCGAGCGCCGGTGCCGGGTTGAAACCTTGCAGCAAGCGTTTGCTATGCCGGCTTGCGGCCGCCGCTTGCGAGCTTGGCCAGCGCACCTGTCAGCCACCTGACACCTTTGATGCGCTCTGGGGACGCATCCCAATCCCCCTTCACCACCAACTTGTGGTCGGGCTGCAATCGAGCGCGCGCACGTTCGGCTTGAAGAAACCCTGCCAACGCTGCGGCGTCGGCAAAGGCGTTATTGCGGAATGTGATGACGGCGCCCTTGGGCCCGGCATCAACCTTCGCGATGTTGGCTTGCCGGCACAGGGCCTTGATCTCCATCACATCGAGAAGATGGCCGGCTTCCACCGGCAGCTCACCGAAGCGATCGACCAGTTCGGCGGCAAAGGATTCAATATCCGCGCGCGTTTCCAGTGCCGACAGACGGCGATACAGACCAAGGCGCAACTGCAGATCCGCAACGTAGCTTTCCGGGATGAGGACCGGCATCCCCAACGCGATCTCCGGCGACCAGCTCTCGCGGCCACCCGCCAGGTCGCCGCCCTTCATTTCCGCAACCGCATCTTCGAGCATCGACTGGTAGAGCTCAAAACCCACTTCGCGAATGTGGCCCGACTGTTCTTCGCCCAGAAGATTGCCAGCTCCTCGCAGATCCAGATCATGGGAGGCAAGCGAGAACCCAGCCCCCAGCGTGTCGAGCGACTGGAGAACCTTGAGACGCTTCTCAGCACCCTCCGTCAGGACGCGATCTGCAGGTGTGGTGAAGTAGGCGTAGGCGCGCCGCTTGGAGCGCCCGACCCGGCCACGCAACTGATAGAGCTGGGCAAGACCGAATTGATCCGCGCGATGGATGATGAGCGTGTTGGCATTGGGCACATCAAGCCCTGATTCCACAATCGCAGTGGACACAAGCACATCGTACTGGCCTTCGTAGAAGGCCGTCATGATGTCCTCAAGCTCGGTGGCAGCGAGTTGTCCATGCGCACGCGCCACCTTCAAATCCGGCACGGCGCCCGCAAGAAACTCGCCCACCTCCTCCAGATCGGCGATGCGCGGAACCACATAGAAGGTCTGGCCGCCTCGCGCGCGTTCCCGCTTCAGGGCCTCCACGAGGATGACCGGATCGAAGGGCGTGACGAAGGTGCGCACGGCCAGCCGATCGACCGGCGGCGTCGTGATGAGGGAGAGTTCACGCACACCCGACAATGCAAGCTGCAACGTCCGCGGAATGGGCGTGGCCGACAGCGTCAGAACGTGAACGTCCTCGCGCATCCGCTTCAGACGCTCCTTGTGGGTCACGCCGAAATGCTGCTCCTCATCGACAATGACGAGGCCCAGCCTCTGGAACTCGACGGACTTGCCGAGCAAGGCATGGGTGCCGACGACGATATCGACAGTTCCTGCCTTCAGTCCGGCCTTCACGTCTGCCAGTTCCTTGGCGGCGACCAGACGGGAGGCTTGCCCGACACGCACCGGCAGGCCCTGGAATCTTTCGGCGAAGGTCTTGTAATGCTGCCGCGCCAGGAGCGTTGTGGGTACCACGACGGCGACCTGCAAGCCGTTGAGCGCGGTCGCGAACGCTGCCCGCAGGGCCACCTCAGTCTTGCCGAAGCCGACGTCGCCGCACACCAGGCGGTCCATCGGCCGGCCAGCGGCAAGATCAGACAGCACCGCGTCGATACTCTGAGCCTGATCCTCGGTCTCCTCGAAGGGAAAGCGCGCCACGAACTCGTCCCACGCCCCGGCCGGAGGCGTGATCGCGGGAGCTTCCTTCAACTGGCGCAGCGCTGCAATCTTGATCAGTTCGCCGGCGATCTCCCGCAGGCGCCGCTTCAGGCGCGCCTTGCGTGTCTGCCAGGCGCCACCGCCCAGCCGATCGAGTTGGCCATCGCCCTCGTCTGTGCCGTAGCGCGACAGCAGATCGATGTTCTCGACCGGGAGATAGAGCTTGTCACCGCCCGCGTATGTGAGTTCCAGACAGTCGTGCGGCGCACCCAGCGCGGTGATCGTCCTCAACCCCGCAAACCGCCCAATGCCGTGATCGGCATGCACCACAAGGTCGCCCACCGATAAGCTCGTTGCTTCGGTCAGAACGTTCGCCTGCCGGCGTGGCTTACGCCGCGGGCGGATGAGGCGGTCACCCAGAATGTCCTGCTCGGCGATGACAGCAAGTGTCGGCGTCTCAAAACCCTGTTCGATGCCCAGAACACCGATCGCGGTGAGGCCAGCGGGCAACGCCAGCGCCTCGTCGAAACTGTCCACCTTGCGGATGTCCGAGAGCCCGTGATCTGCCAGCAAATGCGCAAGACGCTCGCGTGCACCCGTCGTCCAAGCCACGACGATCGTCCGGCGATGACGCGCTGCGATCGCTTTGATATGCGCAACGACGGCATCGAAGACGTTCGTCTCCGGATTTTGCCGCTCGGGAGCAAACGAACGACCTTGACGGCCCTGGAAGGAGCGAACGTGAGCACCCTCCGTTTCCTCGAAGGGAGAGAATTTCACGATGCTGCGCGTGGCAAACGCTTCCTGCCATGAGGACGCGTCGAGGAACATGCGCTCAGGCGGCACGGGCTTATAGGGCAGCGCCCCGAACGTCTTCTGCTCGAGGCCCTCCAGGCGCGCCTCATAGTGCTCGGCGATCTGCTCGAACCGGCTTTTTGCGATCTCTTCGGCCTGATGATCGAACGAGACCATCACGTTGCCCACGTAGTCGAACACAGTTTCGAGGGCCTCATGATAGAGCGGCAGCCAGTGCTCCTGTCCTTGGTAGCGCCGGCCCGCACTGACGGCCTCGTAAAGCGGATCGTCGGACGTCGCCCCGCCGAAAAGCTCCACGTACCGGCGGCGGAACAGCGCAACAGATGGCTCACCGAAGGCAACCTCCGAGACCGGCATCACGGCAATTTTCGGAACAGGCTTCAGCGTGCGTTGCGTCTCAACATCGAACGACTTGATGCTTTCAAGCGTGTCGCCGAAGAAGTCGAGGCGCACCGGGGTCTGGCGTCCGGGCGAGAAGAGATCGAGAATGCCGCCGCGCACTGCAAACTCGCCCGGCTCCATGACCGTCGAGGAGCGCGTATAACCCGCAAGCGACAGCCGCCGCACCAGTTCACCCATGTCGATGCGCTGGCCTGCCGCCAGCATCTTCGTGGCACTGCGGATGAAGGCACGCGGAGGCACTCTTTGAAGTGCCGCGTTGACGGTCGTCAGGACAATGGTCGGGTCCTTGCGCGACCCATGAGCAAGGCGCGCAAGCGCCGTGATGCGCCGCGCCACAATGTCGGTATTGGGACCGACACGATCATAAGGAACGGTGTCCCAGGCGGGAAAACTGAGGACCTTCACCTTGGGAGCGAAAAACTTCAGCGCCTGCTCGATCTCGTCCAGCCTGCGATCGTCGCGCGCCACATGCAGATGCAGACCAGCGCCCGCAGCACTCCCCGCCTCCTGCACAAGCCCTGCCAGCGCCAGCGCATCGAGACCTTCCGGCAGCCCGCAAATCAGCTTGTGCAAGTGTCCATCCATCTCCCGGCGGGTTCGCTCGAGTGTGCCGCCATCCATCACTTGGCCACCGGCCGCAGGCCGTGGTGCGCGCGCACGGCAACGACGATATCAAGGAACGGGATATCCTCAGGGACCGCAGAGGCCAGCAGCCAAGCCTGCAACTGGGGCTCGTCCAGCATCAAGAACTCCTCGAATTGCCGCAATTCGCTCTCGTCCATGCGGCCCACGCGGGCTGTGGCATAGGCACCGATCAGCAGATCGAGCTCCCGGGTGCCGCGATGACTGGCGCGCCAGACAGCACGCCTGCGCCGCGTCTCAATGTCGTCGATCATGGTTGCTGTACCAAGAAGCCGATCGTGAAGCTCTGGCCAGAGCGCCGCCGGGCCAGTTTTGGCGTGTGTAACACGCCTCATCCTATAGCGCTGGCAGCGGCTTGCCGCTAGATGGTCTCTGACACACGGTGGCACACAGCCGCATCTGGCCGGCCAATGCGAGAATGCGCACAACAACCGGACGCGCATGAGACCCGACGAACTATCACCACTATTTGCACCCCTGGAGTCCCTGAAGGGCGTCGGGCCGCGCATGGCTGCGCTGTTCAACAAGGCGCTGCATCTTCCGCCGGGCGTGCGGACCGCGCGTGTCATCGATCTGCTGTGGCACATGCCCACCGGGGTCATCGACAGGCGCGCCACGCCTGCGGTCGCCGATGCACAACCCGGCACCATCGTCACATTGAAAGTACGCGTGCTGAAGCACAAGCCGCCTCCCCGCGGCAATTCAAAAGCACCCTACAAAGTGGCAACCGAAGACGACAGCGGGCGCCTGGAACTCGTTTTCTTCCGCGCCGAGCCGACCTTTGTTGCGCGACAGCTTCCCGTCGGCGAAATGCGCATCGTCTCCGGCCGCATCGAGCGTTACGGCGACGGCATGCAAATGGCGCATCCCGATTATATCGTCGGCGAAGAGGCGGCCGCCGATCTTCCACTTCTGGAGCCGGTCTATCCGCTGACCGCGGGACTTGTCTCCAAGACCGTCGTGAAGGCGATGCGTCAAGTCCTGCAGCGCATCCCGGATCTCGCGGAGTGGCAAGACCCGGCATGGCGCGCCGAACGTCAGTGGATGAGCTTTACGCATGCCGCGCATCATATCCATGCGCCCAGCGATCCCGGCAGCATTTCACCCGGCGCTCCTCCCTGGCAGCGGCTCGCTTATGACGAACTGCTCGCCAATCAGTTGGCGCTTGGTCTCGTGCGGCGCAGCTTCAAGGCGCAGCGCGGCCGGATAATTTCGGGCGACGGCCACATTCGTGCGCGCATCGCCGACAGTTTGCCGTTCACGCTCACGCCATCCCAGCGCAAGGCGGTTGCCGATATCGCCGCCGACATGGCTGCCCCCAACCGCATGCTGCGTCTGCTCCAGGGCGATGTCGGATCAGGCAAGACCATTGTCGCCCTGATGGCCATGGCGATCGCGGTGGAGGCGGGCGCGCAAGCCGCCCTGATGGCCCCCACCGAGGTTCTGGCGCGCCAGCATATGGAAACGATTGCGCCGCTCGCGGAGCGGGCAGGCCTTCGAATCGCGCTTCTGACGGGGCGCGAGAAGGGAAAGGCACGCGAGGCCATCCTCACGCGGCTCGCCGCCGGTGACATCGACCTCCTCATCGGAACACATGCGATCTTCCAGGAGGACGTTACGTTCCAGGATCTGGCGTTCGCCGTCATCGACGAGCAACACCGCTTCGGCGTCCACCAGCGTCTCGCCCTCCAGAACAAAGGCGGCGACGGCGGCGCGGACGTCCTGGTCATGACGGCAACACCCATCCCGCGCACCCTGCTCATGACCCACTACGGCGACCTCGACGCCTCCCGGCTGACCGAGAAGCCGGCCGGACGCAAGCCGATCGTCACAACGGCCACGGCGATCGAACGTCTGGAGCATGTCATTGATGGGCTGAAGCGCGCGGCCAGCCAGGGCGCGCAGATCTATTGGGTGTGTCCTCTCATCGAAAGCTCGGAGAAATCCGAACTGGCCGCCGCCGAGGAGCGTCACGCCCACCTCAAGCAGCTCTTTGGCGACAAAGTCGGCCTTCTCCACGGCGGCATGAGCGGCGCCGCCAAGGACGCCACGATGGAGGCGTTCGCCTCCAACACGCTGCAGATCCTGGTGGCAACAACGGTCATCGAGGTCGGCGTGAATGTACCCAACGCCACCATCATGGTGATCGAGCACGCCGAGCGCTTCGGCCTGGCACAGCTCCACCAGTTGCGCGGCCGCGTCGGACGTGGCGAGCGCCAGTCGTACTGTATCCTGCTCTACAAGGCCCCGCTCGGCGAAACGGCTGAGGAGCGGCTTCGTATCATGCGCGAGACAGAGGACGGCTTTGTGATTGCCGAGAAGGATCTGGAACTCAGGGGCGGGGGCGAAGTGCTCGGCGCGCGCCAGAGCGGAGCGCCCGAATTCCGCGTCGCCGAAGTGCCGGGCTTTCCCATGCTGGTGCAGGCGGCCCGGGACGATGCACGCCTCATCCTGGAGCGCGACCCGGACCTGTCGACACCGCGCGGACGGGCCCTGCGCACGCTGCTCTATCTGTTCGAGTGCGACGAAGCCGTGCGCCTGTTCCGGGCGGCCTGACGGCGAGCGGGCACGCACTGGCCGATCACGCGATCACACTCCAGAGGAACCGCGCTGCGACGCACGCCAGAAACACCGCGAACGCGATTTCGAGGCGGCGCCGCGGGATGGCGTGCGCGGTCCTGACCCCGAGGGGAACGGCCATCATGCTGGCCGGAACGATCAGGAGCGCGGCCAGCCAGTTGACATAGCCGAGCGAGAATGGCGGGCGGCCGTCCACGCCGAGACCCGCGATCACAAAACCAATGGCGCCGGGAATGGAGATGATCGGCCCGAATCCGGAGGACGTGGCGACCGCCGCGTGGATCGGCATCGCATAGAGTGTCAGCAGCGAGACGACGAACATTCCGCCGCCGATGCTGAGCAGCGCTGAGACAATGCCAATCGCAATCGCCGCCGCTTCGGTGCCGCGGCTC
>CAZZPH010000036.1:8313-14822 GCA_964655725.1 uncultured Hyphomicrobium sp. | reverse complement strand
TGGCCGGCAACGAACGCTTCGACTTTGGCAGCGTCGTCACGCGCATCTATAAAGTGCGCAAGGCGCTCGATCGCGTTCTGCCAGCCGTCACGCCCAATCGCCGGCTCGGCCTCGTCACGTACGGCCCCGGTCCCTACGACCGCTGCGACAACATCGAACTGAATGTCCGCCCAATGGCAAACGCGGCCTCCACCATCAAATCGGTCGTTGATGCGATCAATCCTGCCGGACGAACACCGCTCACCGATGCCGTTCGTCTTGCGGCCGAGGCCCTCGATTATCGCAAGAAGCCTGGCGTAATTGTCCTGCTGACCGACGGCGAAGAGACATGCGGCGGCAATCCATGCACCCTTGCCAAGCAACTCATGACGGAAGCCGCCGGGCTCACCGTCCATGTCATCGGCTACCGCATGAAAGATTTCAGTTGGACAGGCGGCGCTGGCCTTTTGGAAATGAGATGCCTGGCTCAGGCGACAGGCGGCTACTACGAAAGCCCGGAAACGGTCGATGAACTTGTCTCAGCACTGGCCAAAACACTCGGCTGCCCCGAGTTGACGTCAACATCGTCAGAACGCCGACTTCGTTACGCCTCCAATTCCGGAAACTTCTGTCCGATCAATGCCGCTCGATAAGTTGTAAAATATCGTCGGCCAACTGTTCCAGACCGTCGACGCCATCGGCGCTGGAAAGCAGTGACACCGATATCCAGTCTCCCCCATCTTTAGCTCTCGCAATTGCGTTGCACGATGTGAAACCCGCAACAGACCCCGTGTGACTATAGTGCGTCCACGCACCCTCGGCGCGAATGAACCATCCCATCCCGTAATATGTCGTAGGACTCACCCTGCCGCCCTCACTCAGCATGTCGTCCAACGAGGGTGAGGCAATGATATCCCCACTCAGCAAGGCCGCATTCCAGCGAAAGAGATCAGCGGCCGTTGACAACATATCAGCACTGCCCCGTAGCCAGTCTGGCGAACTAAAGACGGGCTTGCGCTTGTAGGAGGCTATCGGTAACCGCGACTCGAGTTCGTGTTCACCAGCAAATCCCGTGTCGCGCATGCCGGCACGTTTGAAGATATCGTCGCGCAAAAAGTCATGCAGACCGCCTGCCAAGCGCCCATCCGGCAAACGCATGCTGCCCGCCATTTCCGAAAGGATGAAATAGCTGGTGTTGGAATATTCAAACGAACCTGGCCAACCTCTCGGCCGGTATCCTTTCAGCGCCGCCAAGAGATCGTGCGACGCTACCGTCCCCCAGGGATCGAGCCCGTCTGGGGGCCGCCGCGTGTAATTCGGCAGATTGGACGTCATGTTGAGCAAACTGCGGACTGTGATGGGGTTTTGACCCGAGGCAGACCAGGCGTCCACACCGTCGATAAAGTCCGAGACTGGTGATGACAGCTGCAACGCTTGGCCGGTACGTTCGCCCACTGCCCCGATCTCTCGCAGCCGAAGGATTGCCGCCGCGGTGAACTGCTTCGTGATCGAACCGATGCGATAAACGGTATCGATCGTAGCCGGGCGGCCAGCCGCCTCCTCCCCCATACCGCGACCCCAAACCAAGTCGCCATTGATACCAATTGCAACGCTGAGCGCAGCGACCTTATGCGCCGCTCCCGAAGGACGCAGAAAGCGGTCAATGAGTTGGCCCGCTTCCGCTTCTGTCCGGTCGTTCCAACCTGCAAGCAAATTGCCGGACAACCCGAAGACTGCCAAGCTCCCCGTGAGCACGAAAGTAAAGCTAAGTCTCATCGTCCGCCTGCCCTGCAGCGCACGGCAAGTTTTGCCCCGCCGTGCTCTCCAGTCAAACGTAAAGATCGGCCCGCCAGACCAGTTCCCGGCAGCGTTACTGAACCATAACTTTGGTGCCGTCGGCCGCCAGCGCCTCGCCGCCGCGTAGATCACCACAGCTTTCGCCGAGATACTTGCCATCCTGAAGAATGACACGCTTGATTGTAATAGTTTGCTGCGTCGACTCGCGCGTGTCCGCCGTCGTGCTGGTAATTTTGATATTAAACGACTTGGAGAAGTCGCCCTCCATCTCAGTCAAGCTTTCCACATGGCGTGCGTTGTAGGTGCAGACCATGTCCACGACGGTTTTTCCGCCGTCCTTTTTGATCTCGTATTTTTCGCAGTTCTGCTGGTGCTCCGCGAGACTGGCCTTCACGGTGTTGGCCTCCATCTCGGCATCAATGCAGATCTTCATGGTTTGCTCACGCGGACCCCTCCCCTCGTCCATGCTTGTCTTCAGTTCCCACATCCCCGCTTTACGCGCGGGTAGAGTTTCTTCTGCCGCAGCCGTCAACACTGGGAGCGCAAAGCCGAGCGCGAGCGCCACAGCGCAGATCACAATTTTGGAAGTCATAATCACTCCGTCTCACGTTTCTACCGTCAACACAGGTCGTAACGCCTCATGGCACCACGTCGAACGTCTTTGGATCGAAGGAATAGCGGGGCATCTGGATGAAATTGCCATCCTCAAAAGCCGGCACTTTATGCAATCGCACATTGCCAACCGTGATCTTTCCACTCTTCTCATCGAGCCAGAAGTCAATGTCGTAATACTGGTCCGCGCTTCCGTGCCGCCGGAAATCGGTACATGCGAAATAGCGCCCGTCCTCCTTCAGCTTTCGGACCGGTTGGTGAATACCAACGAAGTCCAAAGCTATATCTTCGCCCGTCTTGTCGTCCTTTAGCTTGTACACACCATCACCTTTAGCGCGCTCTTGCGCGATATGCTCGTGCAGTGCGCTCATGACTTCCCACCCGCGCTTGACTTCGCTTTCGCCAGGATGCTCCGATGCCGGGATCCACCACCACGGCTTGGGTCTGCGCGTCATCATCGTCCAACTGTCGCCCTCGCGGCGCGGCGCCTTGTAGACACGCGTATCAACAATGGCGAGTTTGCCATCCTTCGGCTTGACCCAGAAATCGATCTGGTATCGCTTCGTCTCGTCCACTGCATCACTGAAGTTCACGTTTGGAAAATAGCCATACCCGTGCAGCGTGCGCACGAAGTCGATTCCCTGAAACTTCAACGTCAACGTCTGACCGAACATGTCGTCCTGAACGTTGAACAGTCCGCCGTTCGACTCCGATGCCGTCTTGATTGTATCTTCGACAAGCCCTCGCGCATCATCCGGCGTGAACTTATCCATGTCGCTACCGGTTCCGGCCGCGTCCGCCGCCGCAAACGTCTCTTTCGCCCTGGCCAGATTTCCGGCGGGATCCTTCAAGAAAAACGTCTTGGAATCTTCGCTGTTGAAGCAGTAGGTCTTCCCGTCGTCCGCTGTCCACGTCACCGTACAAGCGGTCTTGATCCGCTTGCCCTCAGCCAAACCCATCGCACAGGCCCCATCGAACTCAGGTTCACCCGCCAGGGTTGGAAGAGAAAAAGCGAGTATGACAAAGCTGAAGAGGAAAGAGATGAGTGAACGCGCGGTTCCAGGTCCGCACAGTCGCTGCGCGACGTGGATTGATCGTATAAGCATAGCGTGTCTCCCAAGAGTTCAGTTCAAGCTACGAGCCAGACAGTCGCGCGTTTCCGCTCGTGCTTGAGCCCAGCCACCCATGCACTCATCCGAAAGTCGCTAGACTGTTGAACATACGGGACCATCGCGCCAGCACCGCCAAACCATCACTCCACAGATCGGGATTTCGTCCTGATCGAACCCGGGAATTCGTCTCGCGGCGCCAGAAATGGAAAGGAGGACGCCGCAACTGCGGAGTCCCCCTTCCCGTATCGACACGCCGCGTTCTGGCTTACTTCGCCGCGCCGTCCGCGCGCGCCGAGAACGACGCCGAATAGTCCTTGACCGGCAGCGGGCCGTCGATGATCTGATATGTGTAACCCGTCTCCGACGTCCCGGTCAGTTTCTCCTTGATCTGTCCGCCGTCTTTCAGGGTGAGCGTACGGAAAGTGGTGTCGCCCTCCTTGCTCTCCTCGCAACCCGAAAGCGCCGGATGCCAATCTTTGATCGCACAGAACGCGCCGATCTTCGCCCAGACGTCTGTGTTCGTGCCGTCCACTTTCGCCGTCTGCCGAACGGAAATTCCGCTGGCTGCCAGGGCAGACGTGGCGCCGACTGCAAACGCGGCCGCGGCAGCGATCATAAACTTCGTCGTCATAGCGTTCCTCTCTCCTGCTTATCTAAGAATTTGAAGCGATGGCGCCACCGCGTTACGGCTTGACCGCCACACCCCAGGGCAAGCGCCCGACCGGCACCGAGATTTCCGGCGTCAGGCTCTCGACATCGATGATAGTCATGTCATTGGTGAGTCCGTTCGCCACATAGAGCTTTTTCCCATTGGGATGCATCGCCAGATGCCACGGCCGCTGCCCCAAAATGATGTACTTCTCGATCTCGTAAGTGGCTGTATTCACAACCGCCACGCGGTTGGCATGGCTCAGCGCAATGAATGCAAGCTTTCCATCCAGTGTGAACTGCACACCAATGGGCTGGATCAAATCGGGATCGACGCCATTGATCTCGAATCCGAACTTCTTGATGATTTCGAACTTGGTCCCATCGATGATGGACACTGTGCCGCCAATCTCGGAAGTGACCCAGACGTTCTTGCCATCAGGTTGCCACTCGGCCACCCGCGGCCGTGTGTCGACCAGAATGTTGGCCAGAACCTTGAGTGTCTTATTGTCGATCACATGCGCCATGCTGGTTGCTTCGGACGTCGCCACTGTCACCCGGTTATCTGGGCTCACTCCCATGCCTTCGGGCTCGATGCCGACACCGATTTCGGCCAGCACCTTGCCATCCTTGGCCTGCAAAACAGTGACCATACCGTCATCTTCATTCGCAACGTAGATCCGCTCTCCCGTCGGATCGACGTCAAGAAGTTCTGGATCGGGTCCAGACGGCAGCGTGCGCACCACCTCAAGCTTTTCCGTGTCAATCACGTCGAGCCGGTTGTCATCGCCGACGCAAACGAACAGCTCCTTATAGTCCGGCGACAGCATGATGCCGCGTGGCCGCATGCCCGTTTCTATCGTCTTGATCAGCTTGAGCGTGTCGCCATCGAGAACGGTGATCGTGTTGTCTTTTTCGTTGCTGACGAACACCGTCGTGGCGAGGGCTGCCTGCGGCAATACCATGCAGATCAAAGCAGCAGAGAGATGCAAGCGGAATTTCATTCGTTTTCTCCGGGGAGGCGAGGGAGGGCCGTCGTCCCGAGCGCAATCACACGAGAGAGGCCGGTTTCAGACACCATCAATTCTGAACCGTGCCTGCCGCGGGATCGCCGGAATTGTTTGGACCTGCCGCACCGGAGTCTTTCCCGAGCAAACGCAGCGCACCCACCACGTTGTCGAACTGTGCGCGCTCCGCTATTTGCGCGGCCGTCAGTCCTTCGGAATTTTTGAGACCGGGATCGGCGCCCGCATTAAGAAGGAGCCCGACGATCGCAGTGTTATTGTGGCCAGCCGCAACCATCAGGGCGGTCACACCATCCTTGGACTGCTGGTTGACGTTTGCGCCTTTGGCAATGATATGCAGAGCCAATTCGTTTGGCGGTGGCCCCAGCGTAAGTGCGCTCGTCCGGCTTTTTGGCGGAATCTGCGTTGCCGCCGTCATCAGCGGACTGACGCCTTCTTTGCCAGACTCACTATCCACCTTGGCACCAGAATCGATCAGCGCCTTGGCGGCAAAGAACTTGCCGTCTCCAATAGCCCACGTGAGAGGCGTAATGCCCTGCGGAGTCACTTGCTCCAGATCGCCCCCCTTTTTGGCTATCATTTCGATTGTTGGAACATGGTTGCGGTTGATCGCATGCAACAGAGCAGTAAATCCGTCGCTGTCGCGCGCATTGACGTCTGCGCCGCGATCAACGAGTAGTGCGACTAGGCTGGAATAGCGATTGCGCGCAGCATGATGGATCGGTGCGTAGCCCTGGTTGTCGCGCATATTTGGGTCGGCTCCTTTATCAAGGAGAAAACGCACACGCTCTTGCGAATGCGCGTTGACCGCATTCGCAAGTTCTACGTTGAGATCTGCTCCCTCCTCGAGCCACTCTTCCAGCCGCTCGGTTGTAACACGCTGGTCGGGAGTGGCGTCTCCTGAGAGCTTCATCTCAGGCGCCTCTTTCAAGAAGCGATCTTGCGACACGTTCCGCAAACGATTGTAGATCGCCCCATTCGACGGGATGTCACCATCGACGGCACACTTGCTGCAACGCACGAGCGGTACACCATAGTCTTTCAGGACCGCCTCGATCTCCTTGGCCTTTCGCGTCAGCGACCAGTCGATCATATATTTAAGAAGGACATTGTTCCGCAGCATCCCGATGGCTAGGTCGAATTCAAGCGGCACCTGATCGTCCCACATATTCACGGGCTGAATTGTGAGTGGTGCGCCTTTCATCTTCGGCAGCCACCCGGCAAATGGCCCCCACACGGCAGCGACGTCGAGCTCTCCCTTGATGACTTGCTCAACCTGCTTCCAAGGCTGGTTGTCCTCTATGATGTCCGTGTTGTAGGCAATGACGTGCAATGC
>CAZZPH010000036.1:0-8303 GCA_964655725.1 uncultured Hyphomicrobium sp. | reverse complement strand
GCGAGGTTTTTGTAGCCCCGCCGCACAAGAGCCTCGCGAATACCAGAGTGCTGGAAAACGCCGACCCGCATGTCCTTGAGTTTGGGATCGTCCAAACTCTCAAAGTTGAAATTCCGGTCGTTGCGATATGCGAGCACATAAGCTGTGCGGTACATTGGCTCCGAAGTGAGCAGCGACTGCAGCTCGACCGGCATATCGAGCAAAATATCGCACTCGTCGTTCTGGAACGTCTCGCGCGTCAACCCGCGCTCATGATAGGGCCGCCAAAAGTAATCGACGGTCGCGCCAAGATCGGCCGCAATGATCTCGATAATTTTGTTCTGATAGCCTTCGCGCTTGTCGTTCGATTGGGGCATGTTGCCCGGATCGGCGCAGACCCTCAACCGTTTGAGCTTGCGATTGCGCGCCTCGGTTTTCACCGCCGTGTGCTCGGCAGCCGTGAGGTCATCGAATAGCTTGTCTTTGGTGTACGAGCGCAGTTCGCGGTCAGCTTGGCTGTGGCCTGCCGAAACGACGAATGCAGCGGCAAGCGACAAAGCGCGGACGACCCAACGCGTGGTACTCATGAAATTCCTCATGATCACGAACGATATAACGTTGCAGACGGCTCTAGCGCACAACATCCCGCCCGCCTACGGGAAGACTTCCCAATAGTGTGCCGATAGCGCGGATGTGATCGTCGCCGGCCCAGCTAAGAGGAAATCGCCCGGCACTCCGCAATGGAGTGCCGGGCGACATGAGCGTGATCGGCAAATTACTCGCCGATGCTGAAGGTGTAGAGCGTGCCGCCCTGCGGGATCTTATCGAGTCCCGTAGCCTTGGCCATGGCCGTGGCACCGATGGCGCCATACTTGTCGTCCATGTCCAGACCGGCCGTCACAGGGATGCCGATCCAGCCGCCGAGACCGGCGAAGATCGACACGTACTGCTTGCCCTTCACCTTATAGGTGATCGGGTTGCCGATGATGCCCGAGCCGAGCTTCTTGCTCCACAGCACCTTGCCCGAGTTGCGGTCGACAGCGCGGAAGTGACCGCTCTTCGAACCGTAGAACATCAGGCCGCCGTCGGTGACCATGGTGCCCGACCAGTTCGGATACGGATCCGGAATTTCCCAGTCGGCCTTACCGGTCACGACGTCGAACTTCTTGATCTTACCCGCAATGCCAGGCTTTTCAGGATACATGTACACGTTGGCGAACACGTACACGGTGCCCTGCTGCGTGTGAGAACGCTCCTGCGGTTCGTCCTCCATGCACCAGTTGTTGGTAGGGCAGTAGAACTTGTTCGGCACCTTCGGGTCAACCGAGCACGGCTGCTGGTCCTTACCGCCCATGGCGGAAGGGCAGGCCGGCGTGTTGACGCCAACGGCGAACGGAGAGTGTTCCTTCACCTTGATCGGGCGACCGGTCTTCAGGTCAACCTTTTCGGCCCAGTCCACGGTCACGAACTTGTGGGCGCGCAGCAGCGAGCCGTTAGTCCGGTCATGGACGTATGCGAAGCCGTTACGATCGAAGTGGACGAGTGCCTTGTACTTCTTGCCGTCAACGTCGAGGTTGTCGACGAGCATGTTCTCGTTCACGCCGTCATAGTCCCACTGGTCGAAAGGCGTCATCTGGTAAGCCCAGACAACTTCGCCCGTATCGACTTTGCGGGCAAACGTAGTCATCGACCACTTGTTGTCCCAGGTGCCGTCGTTGCACTTCTCGTGCGTCAGGTCCGCGCCCTTATAGCCGCAACGATACGAAGGCGACCAATGGCCGGGGTTGCCCGTCGACCAGTAGATCGTCTTGAGCTCTGCGTCGTACGAACCCCACGCCCAGTAGGCGCCGCCACCGATGGCCCACTCGCCTTCCGGATGTTCTTTTTCACCTTCGCGGCTCGGATAGCTCGTGATGCCGATATCCTTGCCGGCGGTGCCGAAGTGAGGGTTGGCCTTGTTCGACTCAGGCGTCAGGCAGACGTCCTTGTCAGAACCGGTTGCATGGCACTTCCAGACTTCCTTGCCGGTTTCCAGGTCATAGGCTGTCAGACGGCCGCGGGCCGCGAATTCGTCGCCGCCGAAGCCGGCGATCACGAGGTTCTCCGCCACGAGCACAGGACCCGTCAGCGTTTCACCCTTTTCCGGGTAAGCATGCTTCACCACCCAGACTTCCTTGCCTGTGGTCGCGTCGAGCGCAATCACGAAGCCGTCAAGCGTGTGATACACGACCTTGCCGGCAACATAATTGACGCCGCGATGGACGGTGTCGCAGCAGGCGCGCGGCACGGCCGATTCATCACGGTCCGTCTTCTTTACGTAGTTCCAGATCTGGACGGGGTTGTCCGGGTCCGAAAGGTCGAGGGCCTGAACGATGTTGCACTTCGACATTTCGGGGCAGCCCGACGAGAAGTACATCATCGGCTTGCCGCCGTGTTCGACAACGACCGGCTGGCCTTCGTGACCGCGCAGAGCGCCGGTCGACTGTGACCAAGAATACTGCAGCTTCGCGACGTTGCCGGTGTTGATGTCCTTCAACTGGCTATGGCGGTGCAGCTTATTGTTCTGCCCCGGCACGCTCCACCAGTTGTGATCTTGCGAGCGCTTCTCGATTTCGGCGTTTGCAAGCGCCGCTCCCGAGAGGCCCACCGCCGAAGCCAACAGGCTCACGGCGAAAGCCAACTTTCTAACCTTCATCTGCGTCTCCTCTTTTGTTCGTCTTCCGCTTCGCGCCCACCGCGCAGCCGGTGCATCGCGTGCAGAAGCCGTAAGCTGTCATGACGAAAGGCGTGCCCGGGAGACTTGGCCGGAGAGGAAGCGCGATGGCGTCGTTGCCCGCACAAACCCGTCTGTCATGACGCGGCCGACGCTAGGTGTGCGAAAGTCGGAGAGCGACGGGACAAACGCCCAATCTGCCGCAGGCACCTTCCCACTCACGAAAACTTGAAAAAATCTAAGCTTATGAAGGGCATAAAGCCACAGACAGACATCCAAAACCAGAAGGTTGGCCGGGATGAAGTCCCGCATGTGATGTCCGCAAAACGAAAAAGGCCGCCGCTGGGTGTCAAGCGGCGACCTGGAACTGTTGACAGGAGAGTCGTCTGGATGGACGCGCGTCAGACGATCTTCATCTCCGCCGCCACGCGAACCATTTCCGACGAGGTCCGCGCGTTGAGTTTGGTGCGCATCGCCACGCAGTCGGTTGCCACCGTCTTGTAGCAAACGTCCAAATCGTCCGCGATTTCGGCCATGCTCTTGCCGCGCACCAGCGCTTTCAAGATCTGAATTTGCCGGTCGCTCAGCATCAATTGCCGCCGCGACCGGTCCACGCGCAGCAGAGCCACCTCCTGCAACAGCGAGGACGGCAACCAACGCCGCCCCGACTGGACCGCATAGACGGCCTCGCGCAACTCCTCCGGATCGCCGCTTTTGCTGACATAACCTAGCGCGCCGCTTTCGATGGCCTGCATCGCAAGTACGGGCGCATCGCTCATGGAAAATACGATGATCTTCGCTCCACCCGTGGAAAGATCGCGCGCCAGATCGAGGCCAGATCCATCGGGCAGATTAATGTCGACCACCGTCACATCCGGCCGCTCGGTCACTTGCATCCGCCGCCCTTCCTCAACCGTCCGCGCGGCCACCAGCAGCACGTCGGGGTCGTCGGCAAACATCGCCCGGCAGCCCGCAATGACGATCGAGTGATCTTCGACGACCAGGACTTTCAATTCTAATTCCTCCAGGACATTCTGCATCTCTAGTCCGTATCTATGTCATGGGTTGAACGTCAAGAATGAGAATGCACACGAGATGAATTGGGAAATTTATGGCTCCAAGCCGGGCAAAATGAGCAATCATGCCGCTTAAACTTCGCCTCAACATCGCCCTCGGCCTCGTCCTCGCCCTGGCCATCGCCGCCATGGTCGGCGCACTTCTCATCGATGCCGGCCCGCGTCTTCAAAATGAAATCGCCAGCAGCGTGCGCGTCACTGAAGGCGTCGTCCGCTCCTCCATAGAGGCCCTCGAAACCTCGCCCCACCCTGAGGACGCCCTCGTCGGCCTGGTCGCCGGCCTCAAAAATCAACGCCACGTCATCGTCACGCTCGCCGCTCGCATGCCCGAGCGCGGAAACGTCATCCCAGCCGCGCGCAAGCCCGGAGCCACCATCCCGTCCTGGGTCCGCGCCGCCGACCCGCCGGTGATCCGGGTACCCGTGACAGTGAAAGGCCGCGACCTGGGCACCATCATCATCACCGGCGACGGCAGCGATGAAATGCGCGAAGTCTGGGACACCATCGGTCGCATCGCGCTCTACGGCTCGATCTTCTCCATCTTCGCCTTCGCCGTCACCTCCTGGCTGATCCGCTCCTCCCTGCAGCCCATCGATAAGCTCCATGAGGCCATCACACATCTTGAAAGTGGTGATTACGATATAGACGTCCCGAGCGGCGGATCCCCCGAGATCGCCGGCATTTGCGCCCATATCGAAACGCTCGCCGCCGCGCTGAGCCGCGCCCGCGACGAAAACCGGCGCCTGTCGACAGCCATCGTGCGTGTCCAGGATGAGGAACGGCGCGAGATTGCCCGCGAGTTGCATGACGAATTAGGGCCCCATCTCTTTTCACTGCGCGCATCCGGTGCGGCCCTGGCCGGACAGATCGCGAAAGGCCAACTCGATCCCGCGCGCATCAAAGCCGACCTCCAGACCATGATCGACCGCACAAACGTCCTCCAGCAAACCAACCGCCGCGTCCTCCAGCGCCTGAGCCCCGCCGGCCTCGCCGAGTTGGGTTTGGCCTGCGCCATCACCGCCCTCACTGAGACCTGGCGCAGCGACCAACCCGAAACGACCCTTACGCTCCACATCGACGGCGACATCGACCAACTCGATCCCACCGCCAGCCTGACCGTCTATCGCGTGGTTCAGGAAGCGCTCATGAATGCCTATCGCCATGCACGCGCCACGACGATCGCCGCAGATGTGACCACATCCGGCGGCACGCAGCCGTGCATTGAAATTCGCGTGCGCGACGACGGCGATGGAATCGCGCATGTGCCCGAAGATGGCTTCGGACTGCGCGGTATGCGCGAACGCATCGCGGCGCTCGGTGGCCAGATCGAGATTTCACCGAGCGACGCCGGCGGTACAAATCTCACCGCCACGATTCCCTTCGCCGCCCGCTAACTCCGCCAAAAGCATGAGCAGGTGATAAAGATCGCAGCTGAGATGTGCTCAATTCGCAACGCTAAAACGTCCCAAACACCCCGATTCAGGAACCTTTCCTAAAACCTGACTGAAACTTGCGAGTTTACGCCCGCCTCCCCTTTGCCGACCTTCGACGCATCGGAGGGACTGGGTCAGTAACTGCGGACCTAGCATCAAAACAGCACCTGATCGCACACCGGTCAGAGGTCACGGCGCAACACACGTTGCACCGAACGGGTTGTCTTGTGCGCGCAAAGCCTGCCCCGGCCCCGATCCACCGCGCAAGCGGCAGACACGAAACCAAGGGACGGGGGAACGATAAGAATGAAACTGAAATCACACTCGAGCTGGCTCGCCATTGCAGTTGTCGCCTACGCGCCAGCCGCATGGGCGCAGAATGCAAACACGGGCTCGCAGTTGCCTGACGTTGAAGTCCAGCAGCAACAGCCCCCGGCAGCACAACCGCAGCCCCAGCCAAAGCCCGCCGCGGCGCAACCAAAGCCCAAGCCGCCCCAGCAACAGGCCGCCCCCGCGCCGCAGCCGACATCCGTTCCGGCCCCCCAGCCGCCGGAAGATGATTTCGAACCCATCGCGGAAATCTCTGAACCTGCCCGCATTCTGGTGAACTCGCCCTACGGAGCAAGCGCCGGTGCAGGCGCCGCCGAACGGGCTCAGAATGGCAGCATTTCGCCGATCAATCCCAAGCAGATGTTGCCGGGCAATCTTCAGAATTTCACCAGCGCCGGCACGCGCGTCACGGCCGAAGGTTTGGCCGAACAGCGCCCCGCCAACAACCATGAAGTGCTGGCTCGCATCCCCGGCGTCGTGACGGTGGCGGACGACGGTGCCGCTCGCCATTCGAACATCGGTATTCGTGGGTCGCCGGTCCGCCGGTCGCGCAAAGTCCTCATGATGGAGGACGGCCTGTCGATCAATTTCTCGACCTATCTTGACGCGTCGACCCACTACACGCCGCCGACCGAGCGTCTGGAAAGTGTCGAAGTTCTGCGCGGTCCCGTCGTCAACTACGGCCCGCTCACAAACCACGGCGTCGTCAACTTCCGCAACCTCTCGCCCTTCGGCGACAATGAGACGGTCATCAAGTTCGGCCTCGGCACCACCGAAGGCTCCGACCGTGGCGTGAACAACTTTCGGCATGTTCACACGCGGCAGAACATCGCCAACTGGGGCGTTGTCGCCTCCTACTCCGGCGGCGATTTCGGTGGCGCCTGGGATGTTGAAGACCTGGGCTACAACGACTTCTACGGCGCCATCGGTGTCAAAGGTGACAATCAAGACCTGACCATCGCCGCCGGCTACTTCCGCCAACGCGACATCTACGACGAAGATAACTTCGGAGACGGAGACGCGGACTTCTTCGCCAACGGCCGCGATAAGAGTTTTCGCACACTTGCAGATTTGAGCACCTATAACGCTGATTTCTGGCGATTATCGGCGACGCACAACTTCTACGTCGACGACGACACGACAGTCACAACACGCGCCTACTATCAAAACCACGAACGCAATCGGTTCGCTCAGCGAAGAGGAGACTCGGTCGCAGACCCAGAGTTCTATATGAGAGGTCGCGAACGAGAATATGAAGTGTACGGCGTTGAGAGCCGTGCCGAGTGGGCAAATCGCCCGTTTGTTATGGGCATGACTCAGGACATCCAGGCTGGGATTCGCTACGAGCGCCATCAGTTTAGAAACTGCAACAGCATTGGCGCATTCAATCAAGTACTGGACGATGATACCGGCGGTGCTTGCAACAACGGACCTGCTTTTGGGGGCTATCTACCGGGATATCCGGGGTCTCCTGGCAGTCCTCGAACTGAAGACTCGCGATTTGGGGAACTTGAGGCCGATGCATTCTCTGGATTCATTCAAACAGCGATACACGTCACAAAGTCACTGACAATCACTCCCGGACTGCGCTTCGAAAGCTACGACATCGTCCGCGACTTGATCCGCGCCGAGGAACCTGAGCAGGAAGGCCGGTCGACGTCTGATCACGATTACGTTCTGCCGGCCATTGGTTTGGCCTGGGAGGCAATGCCCAATACGACTGTCTATGCAGGCTATCATCAAGGCATCACACCCCAGGTCACCCGCGGTCCAGCGTTCCCGCTACCCGATGAAGTTGGCGATAATTTCCAGATCGGCGTGCGTTCAACGGCGATGAAGGGCTTCACGTTCGATATCGCATACTTCCACAGCCGCATTGACGACTATCAAATCAAGTCTCCGAATACGACCCCTAGTGGAAACAACATCTTCGGAACGGCCGACGAAGTCGAGATCAACGGCGTCGAACTCGGTGCACGCCTGGAAAGCCAGCCTTTCACAGGCGGACCTTGGAACTTCTTCGGTGAGGCCATTTACACCTACGCCGATAGCGAGATCGTCCGCGGCGACGACGAAGGTGTCGATATCTCCGGGAACACCGTTCCCGAAGCCCCCGAGTCCTTCGCCAACCTGACGCTCGGCTTCGCCCACGCCATCGGGTTCGATGCGAGTGTGACGGCCACCTACCGCGGCGAGTTCTTCACAGACTCTGTCAACACCGTTTCCGATCCGGGCGACTCAGAGATCGGCCTTGTGGACGACGTCTGGTTGCTCTCGGCCCGCGCGAACTACGCCATCCCGAACACAAACGTCACGCTGTGGGCCAACGGCCAGAACCTGACTGACGAGTTCTACATCTCCGACCGTGCAGACGGCGCCAAACCCGGCCAGGGCCGCACATTCATGGGCGGCTTCACACTCAAGTTCGACTGATCCACAAATCGCGTCTTCTGGCTCCCGTCTGCGGCGCGATAAAAAAGAAAGCGGCTCCATCCTCCCCGGATGGGGCCGCTTTCCCTTTCGGCCTCTTGCGTTAATGCCGCGCAGCCTAATCCACGCCCGCGATCTGGTGACACACCGGCGGCATGCGCCGCTGCCGCGCATAGTCGAGCCCCGCAAAGCGCTGCGGCTCCAGTTCGCGCTCGATCGTGCCGGTCGATATGCGATACTTGAACTGCGGCGCCCGTGAGAGATCGACCTGCAGCAGCCGCGCCTGCTCGGCCAGAAATCCGAGAAACCCAACCTCTTCGCCGCCGTCCGTGAACACGCCCA
>CAZZPH010000035.1:0-15425 GCA_964655725.1 uncultured Hyphomicrobium sp. | reverse complement strand
ATTGAGCCGGAGCCGTCGAATACGAGCATTGCATCGCTATCGCACTGAGGCGGGTTAGCTTGGTTGGTTGCCGGATCGGCCGCCGATGCAGCAGTTGCCAGGAAAGCGGTCAGCGTGGTGATGTGGAGCGCCGCCTTTGCGTGACGAAAGAGCTGGCAAGGCTTTGACATCGCTAGTGTCCGATCACATTTGACGATGCACCATCTTAAAGGGTGCAAAAGGTGTTGCGCTCGATCATGACCCTGGCTCACCTTCGGCTCCGCTGAACTTTGTGCCTTCGTTATCAGAGCCCGAAACGGAGAGTGGCGCATCGTCAACGGCCGCATAGATGATCCGCAAATTGGGGTCTTCGGACAGCGAGATACCGCCACTGACAGACACAACCAGTTTGCCGCCGCGCTTGATCTCAAGTTTGTCGATGAAGCGGGCAGGTGTGTAGTTCCCCGTCTTGGGGTTCATCTGCAAGCCGGTGAAATTGGGGTGTCGCACCATAACCACGCCTTCACGCCATGCTGGGTCGTGGACACTGCTACGGTTAGATTTGACGCGGACCTTGCCAAGGCTTGCCAAGGCTTCGTCAGCATCTTTCGACGGCAAAGCGGAACAGCCGCCGGCGCCAGCGACGAACTTGGCGATCATGTGAAGCTTGCCATCGGTTGTTTCGAGAATGGCGCGGATTTTGGAGAAGCTATCTACCCGTACGCGTGTGGCGAGCACGCGTTCGCCGACGGTGGGGCCATCGCGGAAGGCCTCACCGAATTCGAAGTTGGCGGCGACCGGGGCTGGATTGCGGTCGATAATCAGCGTCAGGGTCTTGGCAGTAGCGGCGGTGTTTGCTGAAAGGTGGATCGAGACAGGGACGAGGGCGGCGTCGGCAGCTTGTGCCGGCGAATACAGAGCGAACGGGGCCCCCGTTTCGTTGATGGCGCGGGCGCCGAAGACCGTTTCTTTAATGCCAGGCCATGGGTCGGGATCGGCCGCAGACATCGGCGTAGATGCAGCGGCGTACAGCCAGAGTGTGGCGAGGCAACGGACGACGGCGTGGCTCATCGGGGCGTTCTCCACTTCACAAACCTATGGCGCCGTCCGGACAACCGGGGAAAATTGGGACATCAGTCCCTTTCGCCGCGCGAAATGGCCCGATAAAAGCGACCGTGAAAGACTAACATTTTCGGTATGGGGCATGTGAGGGAAATGGCGGCAAATCGGGCGCGAATTGAAGGCTGGATTTTTGTTTGTGCCGTTTCCCCCTTTTTTTTGGGAATAAGTCCCGGTGCTTCTTGGGCGGAAGCGGCGCTTCCAGCACCGGGTTCTGCAACAGCGTTCCATGACTGCCCGGCGGATCAAGGTTGTCCGGCGATGGTGGTCATTCCAAGGACCGCTGTGCCTGTCCGGCTTGGGGCGCCCGCGAGCGGGGTGGGACGGATCGATAACGAGGTCGAGCACGAGCGCACCATTGACGCCTTTGCGATTGGTGCGACGGAGGTGTCGGTTGCGCAGTATCGGCGCTGCGTGGACGACGGTGGATGCCGGCCGCCGGAGTGGCTGGAACCCGGCGGTGAGCACAATATCGAGACGGGCCGTGGGCTTTATTACAAGAACTTGGGGACCACCGTGACAGCGCCGGATGCTCCTATCGTAGGTGTCAGTTTTGCTGACGCGACGGCGTTTTCCGCTTGGTTGGCCAAGATGACGGGTAAATCCTACCGCCTTCCATCGGAGGCGGAGTGGGAGTACGCTGCGCGCGCTGGGACGACGACCGCCTACTGGTGGGGTGATGTGCCCGATGCGCCGGATGGCGCTGCGCGTGCCAATTGCCGGGGTTGCGGAACGGCGGAGCGGAAGCTCGCGCCGGACTCTGTCACCGCGTTTGCGCCCAATCCCTGGGGCCTCTACAACGTCCACGGCAATGTGTGGGAGTGGGTCGCGGACTACTACTGCTACGACCAGTCAACCGGGCCAGTGGACGGTACACCACGCATGCAAGACAATTGTCCAGTCCGCGATGGTCCGAATTTGCGCGTTTTTCGCGGTGGATCGGCTTTTTACGGTCCTGACAAAATGCGTTCGGCATCGCGGCTAAGAAATTTTCCCGACTTTCGGAATTTTAGCGTCGGATTTCGAATTGCCCGGGATCTATGAGGCTTGGACTTCATCACAATTCTGAGATCACATCGGTTAATCATGCCGTGATTGTTGCTGGCAAAAGTCCCCTGCGGTATGGGAATGTTATACTGTATCGCAACATCCGGGACACCGCTTGTGTCGCTCCGTCTTCAACTCTTTGGAACGATTACCCTCGTGCTGTTTGGTACGTTGGTCATCGGCGCGTTGCTGACCTACCGGCATGCTCTTCATAAGATCGCCACCGAGATGCAAGCAGCAATCGCGGTTGGATCGCGGATCGCGCACAACGCGGTCGACGATGTCGAGGAAGTGGTCAACCCGCGTCGACGGCTTAAGCTGTTGGCAGCCGATTTTGACGGCGATCGGCATTTGCGGGCGTTCCTTATTGAACCAGGTGGTGCGATTCCGGCGGTCTCAAAGCTGGCGCCTCCAGAAACGCCAGCGCCCGACTGGTTGTTGGAACTCCTCGCACGTGAGCCGCTGACGGCTACAGTGCCGTTGCCGAGCATCTTTTCCAACCACGGTGCCATCCGCCTTGAAACGGATTCGCGGAACGAGATTTCGGAGGTCTGGCAGGACATCCAATTGTACTTCGCCGTACTTGGCATTTTCTGTCTTTCGTCGCTGCTTGTGACGTTGGCGATCCTGAGCCGAGGATTGGCGCCGTTGCGCCGTCTGACTGCGGCTTTCGAAGTGATCGGCAGCGAGCAAGAGGTGCCCGATGTGCCAGAGGGTCCGCAGGAGTTGCAAGCCTTGACGGCCGGCTTTAACCGGATGGTCGCCCGGCTAAAGGAAACCGAGGCGAAGAATCGCGCGCTGCGCGTTCAGCTCGATACCGTTCAAGAGGAAGAACGCGGCGAACTTGCGCGCAATCTCCACGATGAGGTGAGCCCGCTCCTATTTTGTATTGGCGTTGACGCCCGATCTCTGGAACGCGTTGGGGAAGCCAACGGGCTTGTCGATGCGGTCGATCAGGCTCGTTCCATCCAGCACGCCGTTAAGGGCCTCAAGGCCAATGTCAAAGGTTTGCTGGGCAATCTTCGGCCGACAGGTCAACATGCGCTGGGCTTGCATGGCGCGGTGGATGAATTGGTTGCGTTCTGGACGCAGCGTCATCCTGATCTTGTGGTTGATGTCGACATCCCAAAGACCAGCTTTGGCCCGCGTGTCGATGCTGCGCTGCAAGCCATTATCGGCGAGAGCTTAAGCAACGCGATGAAGCACGCGCGACCTAATGCTGTGTGGATCAAGATTGCGACGGTGGGTCGAAACGTTGCTTTGGAGGTCGCCGATGACGGCGGCGGATTCCGCAAGGTTCGTTCGATCGACGGTGGCTATGGAATACTTGGCATGAAGGAAAGGGCCCAGATTTTGGGCGGAACCTTGAGTGTCAACGAGACGACGGGGAGAAGCGGCGTCATTGTTCGGGCGTCTATCCCGCTCGCCAAATCCGCACCGGCCGAGTTGGATGGCGCAGCAGAGGCTCTTGCATCATGAAAATTCTGATTGTCGACGATCACGCCGTCCTGCGGGAGGGCGTCCGCAGGCTTTTGAGCTCCATTCCGGGTGCTGAGATCTACGAAGCGTCGACGGGTCATGAAGCACTGACCATGTTTCGTAAGACCCAGCCAACCGTGACGGTTCTCGATGTCAATCTCAATGGGTCGAGTGGGCTCGAGCTGCTGCAGCGGCTCAAGGCTGAATCGAAGACCGCGCGGATTGTCATGTTCACAATGCATTCCGAGCCCAGCTATGCGGCGCGCGCCATCCGTGCGGGTGCGATGGGGTATGTCAGCAAAAGTGCGGATTCGGATGAACTCGTGGCAGCTGTCCGAAAGGTGGCGGCGGGGGAAAATTATCTCGACCGGGATTTGGCCAGCGTGCTGGCGTTTACGCCAGCGCAATCGACCGATCCGTTCAGCACACTTTCGAACCGGGAAGTCGAAATCATGCGACTGTTGGGAGAGGGAAAAAGTCTGCGGCAAATCGCGGGGACATTCGGCATTGCCTACAAAACGGTGGCAAATTCCTGTAGTCGCCTGAAAACAAAGTTGGGGCTGGAGCGGACAGCCGATCTCATTCGAATAGCGCTGGAAAATCAGAAGAAATAGGGAGCCGGTCCGGCATTGAATGCTATCGGACTTCGTGTTGAGCGATCACATCTGTGTGACAATGGAGATCTGCTCGAAATTTTGGGAACTCATCCTGTGTTCAGACCCCGTGAAACTGCCTAGACGTCAATGGCTTGCATAACTCTGCCGGGCATCGTGATAACCTCCTCCTTGGTTTTTACGGTGCCCGGCATTTTGTTTTAGTTCTTTGGTTTCAATTCCGCACCAGCCGCGAAATGCCTAAGGCCGTTTGGCAGGTTTTGGCGTGCTCTTGATCGCTTCTTGATTTTGGCCCGTTTTGCACACTTCGCGCTGGCCAGTTTCCCGATTGTCGGAAAAATACCTTGGGATGGGCGCCCGAGAAAAATGGGAAATCGTCCCATCGCCGCCGAGCAAACATAGATCGAAAGTGCAACTTCCGGAAACCCTGCGGCGGACGCGTGCACGCATCTTGCCCGTTTCAGTCAGCAGCGGACATGGGGCTTGAATATGTAACGGTATCTCATTGCGCCGTTGATGTTCAGGGGAGGCTGGAGCCGGGACGATCCGGCTGCGGTGCGCGGATGGCATTGATTGGGCCGTTCCGCGCGAACAACAAGGAGAGGAAGCGCGAATGATTTACAGGAAAGCTCTGACACTGGCCGGTGCCCTTGCGGTTGCCGCGATCGGTGCCGCGGGCTCTGCTCTCGCCAACGCAGAGGTCGAGAAGCGGGCCCAGAATCACAACGAATGGGGTGCTCCGGGCCGCGATAACAAGCAGACCCGTCATTCCAATCTTGCCGATATCAATTCGGGTAACGTGAATAAGCTGCAGTTTGCCTGGTCGCAGTCGACCGGCGCATTGCGCGGCCATGAAGGCCAGCCTGTCGTCATCGAAGACGTCGGCGGAAAACCGATGATGTTCTTCGTTTCGGGCTGCCCCGAAATGTCGAAGTGCAACATCGTGCAGGGCCTCGACCTATCCGATCCGGATCGTCCGTATCAGATCTGGAATTACGTCAAGCAGACGGACCGCGATGAGTCGGCTGTGCCGCGCGCATGTTGCGACACCGTCAATCGTGGTCCGGCTTACGCTGACGGAAAAGTCGTGTTCGCAACGCTCGATGGCTTCGTGATCGCTCTCGACGCGGCAACCGGCAAGGAAGTCTGGGTCGTCAAGCATGCGTTCCCGGATAAGGGCGAAACGATTACCAACGCTCCTTTGATTGCAGAGAACCTCGTGATTGTCGGTTTCGGCGGCGACGAGTTTGCTGCCCGCGGCCGCGTTACAGCCTACAACCTTGCCGACGGCAAGGAAGTCTGGAAGTGTCATTCGACGGGTTCGGACAAGGATGTCTGCCTGTCTGCTGATACCAACAAAGCCAACCCGCACTTCGGCACAGCTGGCACCGATCTCGGCATCAAGACGCATGTCGGCGAAGATTGGAAGATCGGTGGCGGTGCGGCTTGGGGCTGGTTCAGCTACGACGCCGACTTGAAGCTGGTCTACTACTCGACGGGGAACCCCGGCCTATGGTCGCCCTCCTACCGTTGTGCAAAGAAAACGCACGATGAGTGCAATACGGGTGAATTCGACAACAAGTGGTCGATGACGACCTTCGCCCGCAAAGTCGACACGGGTGAAGCCGTGTGGGCTTACCAGATGACGCCGTTTGACCAGTGGGACTATGACGGCGTGAACGAGAACATCCTTGTCGACATGAAGATCGACGGCAAGGACCGCAAGGCGCTCGTGCACTTCGATCGGAACGGCTTTGCTTACGTTCACGATCGCGTCGACGGGTCGCTTCTGCGCGCTCATAAGTACGTGACGGTGGACTGGGCTGAAAAGGTCGACCTGAAGACCGGTCGTCCTGTGAAGGTGCAGAAGCATTCGCCTTTGGAACTTGGCCGCAACGTTCCGGCATGCCCCTCTGCGATGGGCGGCAAGGACCAGCAGCCGTGCGCTATCGACCCGAAGGAACCCAACAAGGCCTATTGCCCGACCAACAACTGGTGCATGGAACTTGAACCGCAAGAGCGCAGCCACACGCAGCAGGGCACGGTGTACGTGTTCGCCAACGTGTACATGTTCCCGGAAAAGCCGGGCGTGACGGGCAAACTCAAGAAGTTCGACGTTCTGACGGGTGAGACGGATTGGGAAATTCCGGATCAGTACCCGAACTGGGGCGGTACCCTGGTGACCGACGGTGGGCTCGTGTTCTACGGCTCGCTCGGCGGTGACTTCCGTGCGGTCGACCGCAAGTCCGGCAAGGTTCTGTGGAGCCGCAAACTTGGCTCCGGCATCATTGCGAACCCGATCACCTACAAGATCAAGGGTAAGCAGTATGTCTCGATCCTGACGGGTATTGGCGGTTGGATCGGTGTGCCGGTCACCGCTGGCCTCGATCTCAACGACAAGTTCGGCGCGATCGGTGCCACCGCGATGACGAAGGCGGCCAACCTGGACAAAATTCCCCAGGACGGCTCGCTCTATACCTTCCGCATCATGGACTGAGCAGAACGCCTTTGAGCATACGCTGCTCGATTGCAACAAGTCTGGCGTCCGGGGCCATTCGGCTTCGGGCGCCAATCACCGACAAGCAAGAAACGTGAACGCCACCGCGGCGCCTGCGGGCTGTCGCGAGCGGTAGGTGAGGAAGCGTGCAAGCGTGACGAAAGTACGACTGTTCATTCTGACTGGCCTTGCCTGTTTAGCTGTGCCGGCCTGCTCTGTGACACAAGTCCTTGCCGCCAGCGACGAGGCTGTCAGTGAGGCCTTGCGCCAAGCCTTTACCCGGCTCGATAATCAGTTGCCTTTGACCGCCGGCGATCACACGGCCTTGAAGAAGGCCGCTGCCGAGCGCACCCAGGCATCCTTGCGCGTTTGCGGCGATCCGGGAAATTTGCCGTTATCCGACATCAACCGCGCTGGCTTTCAGAACAAAGTCATCGAACTGGTCGCGAAAGAGATCGGTTCCGAAGTCAAATATTTTTGGCGCCCCTACCTGATGCGCGGCATCACACGGCAGACGTTCGACACGAATGACTGCGATCTTCTGCTGGATATGCCTGCCACCGGCTTCGAAGGCATCATCACGACCAATCCGATTTACAAGACCACCTATGTCCTGGCTTATCGCAGCGACAAGGGGCTCGAGATTGACAGCCTGGACGATCCGGATCTGAAGACGGCGAAGATCGGCGTCTTTCAAACGTCGGGCTTGCGCACGGCGCTGACGCGTCGGGGCATCATAAAAAATGTTTCCCTTCACGTGCTCAGCCACAACGCTGATCTAAAGCCTGAAAACCAACCCTGGCAGCAGGTCCAAAAGGTTGTGGACGGCGAACTCGACATCGCCGGTGTTTGGGGCCCATTCGCAGGCTGGGTAAAGACGGGCCTCGGCGCTCCGCTGACCATCGTTCCCACCAACATGTGGGAAGACGAGATCCCGCAGGAATTCGAACTCGCAATCGGTCTCAAGCGGGTCGATTGGGTGTTGAAGTATAAGCTCGACCTCGCCCTCGAGGCGCGCCGCGCGGAGATCGAAAAGATCCTGCGCGACTATGGGGTTCCATTGGTCAAATGCAGCAAGTGCACCGTTCAAGGCGATCTTCCCGCCCATGGCGCCTATAACAACGTTCGCGTTTTCAGCGACGCGCCCTCCGATCCCTCCAAGAAGGCCAAGGATCAGATTGTCGATCGCGAACGTCTGGAGGCGTGGCTGGCAGAAGGTGCGGACGTCAATCAGGAGTTCGCCAACGCTGTACTTGGCGGCGACGTCAACCGCATGACGTTTCTCGTTGGCAAGGGAGCCGAAGTGAACCGGCAGGACAAGCAGGGGTACACAGCACTCCATAGCGCTGCCCGGCGCAAAGACGAGGATGTGATGAAGGCACTCCTCGCTCTTAAAGCTGACGTGGCAGCCCCGGACCGGGACGGCTACACCGCGCTTGACCATGCCGTGCTGCGAAACTTTGGCCCGGGAATCACCGCCCTCGCCGCAGCCGGCGCGGATATCAACGTTCGCAGCAAGGAGAGCTTCACGCCGCTCGCGATTGCCATTCTGGAGGATCAGTACAAAGCCGCCATGGCGCTCATCGAGGCTGGAGCCGATATCGAACTGCCGGTCGGAGACGCGGGATTGAGGCCGTTGATGCTGGCGGCAGGCAAAGAGGGGCGTCGGCTAACGCTTGGTGCCGGCATATCTCGCATCGAGAAGATCGATCCCAAGGAGCCCGATCCGCTGCTGATTACCCGCGCCTTGATCGATAAGGGTGCGGACGTCAACGCTGTCAGCATTTCGGGTGTCACAGCCATCATATTGGCGGCCGCGCACAACAACGCGCCCATCGTAGGCTTATTGGCCCAGGCGGGAGCCGATATAAAATTCCGAAATCCAGATGGGAAAACGGCCTCTGACGTGGCCGAGCAGAATGGCAATACTGCCGTGGTCAGTCTGCTTCGGCTGCTCGATCAGGCGACAAGCAATTGAAGGAAGGGTTGATGAACCGGGCCAATGGGGTTCTAGCGGTCGTTTTGCTGTGCATACCGGAAGTCGCCGTCGCTCGGACGGATCATCCAGCAAAGCGGCATGCCGGTGTGGGGATCTGGAAATCCGCCGTGCCTCCCGTTGGTATGAAGGGTGAATTTGGCGGCCACGATCCGATCGGACTGGCAAACCGGCAGTTCATCAAGGCCGATTGTTCCATCAATTGGATCGATCCGGACAATGGAAAGCTCTTCTGCTTCTCCAGCCCGACGTCGTTCGGCTACTTCCAGGAATGGCCCAAGCGGCATACGCGAAGGGCACAGGAGTTTTGGGAGAGCCAGATTCCCACGCAATAGCCAGAAACAACAAAAGGAGCATGCCGCCAACACGTCCGGCGTGGATTTGAGCGGTCATGCAGGCAGGAACCGCAGAGCATGAAACGGGGAAATGAAATGAATGACTTGACGCTGTCGGGCCACATGGGACGAGCGACCGCGATGGCAATCTGGATGCTCGTATGTCCGGCGGCGCATGCTGCTGACGAGCCTGCAAAGCCAGCGGAAACTGCTGCTCCTGCTGCCAATCCGGCTCAGCCTGCAGCGGTTGCTTCGAAAGTGGCTCCATCGGGCGAGACCCGAACACCGCTGGAACTCGTCAATGCAGTCGAGAAGGGCAAACTGAAGAATCCCTACACCGACAATCCCGATGCCATCGCCGAGGGGCAAAAACTTTATATGGGGAATAGCTGCAACGGTTGTCACGGGGGCGGCGGCGGTGGTGGAATGTGCCCGTCGTTGACGAACGAGACGTGGGTCTATGGCAGCGACGACGATACGCTGTTCCGTTTGATCACGCTGGGCAGCGCCAATCTCAAGAGCCAGCAGGGGTTCAAGGCCATCGCGAAGGAAACGGTGACCGGTCCGATGCCTGGGTATCAGGACATCATCACGGATACGGACAAGCTCTGGAAGATCATTGCTTGGACGCGCACTGTGTTCAAAGGACGTCCCGAAAAGCGGAACTGGTAGATCTCCTTTGCGGGCGGCTGGTGCAAACCATCCGCTCGCATTTTCCTAAACGATGGTTTCGTGCTCGCTGCTGCGTCACGGGCCGAATGCTCGAATGAGCGTCTGGAGACAACGTTGCGGCATTTTCGGGATAGCTTGAGGCGCGTTCGATGTCGCGCTGACATGTGTGTAGCTTTGGTGGTGGTCGCTCTGCTGGCTGTTACCCCGTCGTGGGCAGAGCCCATGGCGCCCGATGACGTTGAGTTCAAAGTCGAAGCGAAGATGCATTACCTGGGCAAGCTCTACCGAGAGCCGCCCCCGCTATCTTTGCTTGATAAAATTCTGACCGATGAGGGCATTCAGGGCGCCCGCGTTGCGATCAGAGAAAATAATATGACTGGCCGGCTCATCGGGCACCGGCACGAACTTATCGAACACCGCATTCCGGAGGATGCGGATGTCGTCGCCAAGGCCAGGGAGATCGCGGCGACGGGTGCTGACCTGATCATCCTCGATCTGGAAGCGGCCGATCTTTTGGCTGTTGCGGATTTGCCGGAAATGACGAACCGGGTGCTGTTGAATATCCGGTTGAGCGACGATGAATTGCGGATGGAGAAGTGTCGGCAGAATGTCTTTCATCTGCCGCCAACTTGGGCAATGCGCGCAGATGCACTGGCGCAATATCTTCTCTGGAAGAAGTGGACCAGATGGTTCCTGATCTCCGGCAAGGGAACGAAAGATCTGCAATACGCGACGGCGATCAGGCGCTCGGCAACGAAGTTCGGCGCCAAGATCGTTGAGGAGAAGGAATACAAGTACGATGCCGGTTCGCGGCGAACCGACAGTGGGCATCAGCAGATTCAGACGCAGATGCCGCTCCTGACCCAGACGCGCGCCGACTACGATGTGATTTTCGCTGCCGATGCGGAAGAGGCCTTCGGCGACTATCTCATGTATCGCACATTCATCCCGCGACCAGTGGTGGGCTCGCATGGTCTTGTTGCCGTTGGTTGGCATCGGTCCTTTGAGCAATATGCCGGAACGCAGATGCAGAACCGCTTTGAGCGGGCAACCAACCGCACGATGACGGAACGGGACTATTTCGGCTGGCTTGCCGTGCGCGTGTTCGGTGAGGCGGTGCTGCGAACTGGGGTTTCCGATGTCCGCACCATCAAGGACTACCTGCTGTCGAAGGATTTTGGTGTTGCAGGGTTCAAGGGTCAAGCGCTGACGTTTCGAACCTGGGATCAGCAGATGCGGCAGCCGATCCTACTGTCCGGCCCCCGTTCGCTGGTGTCGATTTCACCGCAAGACGGGTTCCTGCATCGAGATTTCACGACCGACACGCTCGGCTTTGACAAGCCGGAAACGAAGTGCCGCTTCGTGCGCAATTGACCTCAGAGGATATCGCTTCATGCTGCGTAAGGCTCTTGTCTGCACCGCACTCGTCGCCCTTTCCAGCGTCGCCCATGCCGGTACGATTTTCGTATCAAATGAGAAGGACAATACGGTCACGGTCATCGACAGCGGAACATTGAAGGTGATCAAGACGATTGCGACGGGAGCCCGTCCGCGCGGCATGATCATGACGCCGGATTTCAAGAAGTTGATCGTTTGTGCTGGAGACGACAACAGGCTCGACATTATCGACACGACGACCTTTGAACTTGAGCGTTCGCTCGGTTCAGGGCCCGATCCGGAACTCCTCGATATCGATAGCAAGGGCGATCGCATTTATGTTGCCAACGAGGACGACGGCATGGTGACGGTGTTGCAATTTGCCGATGGCAAAGTACTCGCCGAAATTCCAGTTGGCGTGGAGCCTGAGGGTATGGCGGTTAGTCCCGACGACCGGATCACGGTCGCCACGTCCGAGCAGACCAGTATGGCGCATATTATCGACAATTCGTCGCTAAAGGTGATTGCTAACGTTCTCGTCGATGTGCGGCCGCGCGTCGCCGAGTTCACGAACGACGGCGCGACCGTGTGGGTATCGGCCGAAATCGGCGGGACCGTTTCGGTGATCGATAGCAAGACCTACAAGACGGTGAAGAAGTTCGGATTTGAGATCCAGGGCGTGCGGCCCGAGGTGATCCAGCCGATGGGGATCCGGTTCTCCAAGGACGGTAAGCTGGCATTCATCGCGCTGAGCACCGCTAATCGCGTGGCCGTTGTCGATACGGCGACCTACGACGTGAAGGATTATATTCTGGTTGGGCAGCGGCCGTGGCATTTGTCGTTCAATCCCGAGGGCACCAAGCTGTACGTCGTTAATGGGCTAACCAACGACATGACCGTGGTGGACGCGGCGACGTTGAAGGCTGAGACGTCTGTGCCGGTCGGCCGCTTGCCGTGGGGCGTGATGGTGAAGCCATAGGCGGGGCTGTACCGATGGCACGGCTGCCGTATGCGATGGGTGTGTGTGTGGCTTTAGCCGTTTGGTGCTCGACTGCGGGTGCCGCGCAGGGACTTGCCGCGACGGATGGAGCCTTGCGGTCGGGAATGGCGCAGATCCGAGCCGCGGTCATCGATCACCACACGCTGATTACGCATCGGCGGCTCCCCGTGGCGATGGCGCGAACCTTTGCCAATCTGGTCGTGCAATCGGTGGGAACAATCCGGCGTGAGACGCGCGTGGATAGCGCTGCGCAGGCACTGCTGGAGCCGATTCTGAAAACAGTTGAGGGCAGTGGGCAGGCGATCGGCGCGGGTGGGGACAGCCTCAAGCAGATGGACGCGCTGTTCGCCATGACCAAGGCGTTGGAGGCGTACGGCGAGACGTTTGACGATCCGGACTGGAAACCCATTCAAGAGCGTTGAGGAGGCATCTGATGCTTAAGCGCCAATTTTCAGTCGTCGCAACGGCCGGACTTATTGTGTGCTTTCCCCTCGCGCCGATTGTTGCTCAGGATGCTTCTCCGCCTGCCAGCGCGGCGGAAAAAGCACCACCGGCCCCCGCTGTGACAGCGAAGTATCCGACGCCACCGCATTTGGAATTGATTGGGCATACCGCTGATCTTTGGGGCGCTTTTTTCAGCCCGGATGGCAAGCGTGCGGTGACCATATCTTCAGACAAGTCGGCGCGGATATGGGATGTTGCGACGGGGGAGACACTGCTGACATTTGCGGGCCACGACGAGGCTGTGCGGACGGCGGCTTTCAGTCCCGATGGGAGCCGTATCGCCACGGCTTGCCGAAATGGTAAGTCGAAACTTTGGGATGCTGGGTCGGCAACTCTAATCGCTGATCTTGAAGGTCATCCCGAGATGGTTGAGAGCATCGCATTTAGCCCAGATGGTACAAAGGTCGTGACGTCGTCGCGCGATGCGACGGCGCGGGTTTGGGATGGCAAGACCGGGGCGCTCGTGGCGACATTGTCGGGCCATACGGAGTGGCTGTCAGGCGCTGAGTTTTCGCCGGACAGCAAAAGGGTGGTGACATCGTCGAGCGACAAGACGGCGAAGGTCTGGGATGCAGCGACGGGCCGGCTCGAACTGACGCTTGATGGTCACGATGGGCTCGTGACGAGCATCATTTTCAGCCCGGATGGCAAGCGGATCGCGACATCGTCGTCGGACAAGACGGCGCGCATTTGGGATGCCGCAGACGGCAAAGCCCTGGTGAGTGTTGCGGGGCATACGCGCGCAGCTTTGAAGGTTGCTTTCAGCGGGGACGGGAAGCGCTTCGTGACATCGTCCAGCGACAAGACCTTGAAGGTATGGGACGCGCAGAATGGGGCCTTGCTGGCGACGATGGAGGGCGTGCACAAGCGGCTCATTCCGCGTGTGATGTTTAGCGCCGACGGGCGGTTCGTGGTCTCGGCCTCGCATGACAAGACAGCAGCCGTTTGGGATGCGGCAACTGGAGAGGTGCTTGCCATTCTCAAGGGGCACGCCAAGGAGGTCGATCAGGCGCAGTTCAGCCCAGACGGGACCAAGGTGCTGACGGCGTCGTTCGATCGGACGGCGCGGATTTGGGATATTTCGTCGTTTGCGGGGGCTGCAGCAAAGCGATGATTTGCCAATTTCAGAATGTGAAAAATTCCCGCCATCCGTCATTCCAGTGACGGCGTACTCCCTTCGTTGACGTCTTGTGTCTCCCAGGGGGCCTTATGATTCGCATTCGATCGCTCGTCGCTTACTCTGCTGCCGTGATCTGGTCCGCTTTAGGCGTCTTTCCCGCGCAAGCTCAAATGCGGCTAGGCACGCCCGAATCAATTGAAATGATTGAGCAAGTTACTGGAAGCGAGCTGAAGGGGTGCGGGCTGCGTGCAGATTACCAGTTCACCGACAGTGTTATTCGGGTGGAACTGCTGGCGAGCCGCGCCGCAACGGGGATTGACTTCGCCATGCAGGCCTACTCCCCCCAATCGGTGACGCCGCAAATGCAGGATCTTTGGCTCAAGACACCGACCTATTTTACCGTCGGGATGTTTTCGATCGGCCGCATCAACGTGAAGGGGTTCATCGAAGCCAAGGGCACGTTCGCCCCGGACGCGGCGAAGATCGTACTCAAAGAAATTGCGGAAGGCCGCGCCGAAATCTCGCTCGTGTTCGAGGGCATGCTGCCCTATTCGCGGGTTCCCGTTGCGTTGCCCAAGCCGCTGCCAGATGACGTCTACGATGCGTTTGTCGGCTGCACCTCTCGGTTGACTGAATGAAGGGAGCCAAAGTGCTTCCAAGGGTAAACGTTAAGCAGTGCAGCATGACTAAAGGCCCACTCACGATTTCTGAAAGTGGAAAGCGGATCGCGAAATTTTCCTGATGCGCGGTGAAACTTCGGAAAACTGCACCAAAGGCGAATGGAGGCTAAACGTTACACTGTTGCTAGTGGCGGCAGCGATCGCGGAACAGCGATACGCCTAACCAAAACTAAGGGAGTGTAACGCATGTCAGAGAAGCACCTCGCAGGGCCGCGCCGAAAGGCACTTTTGACTGCTGTCTCGATGCTGGCGCTTGCATCTGTTGTCTCGGTTCCGGCTATGGCTGAGAACGCGAAGATGACAACGGGCGTCACGTGGGAAGATATTGTGAACGATGAGACGACGACGAATAACGTCGTCAGCTGGGGCATGGGGGTGCGCAACCATCGCTACAGCTCGCTCGACCAGATCAACGTGAATAACATTGCTGGCCTGAAGCCCGCATGGTCGTTCTCCTTCGGCGATGAAAAGCAGCGCGGACAGCAGACTCAAGCGCTCATCCACGATGGCGTGATTTATGTTACGGCCTCGTATTCGCGTGCGTTTGCACTCGATGCCAAGACCGGCAAGCGGCTGTGGAGCTTCTCGCATCGTCTGCCGGACGACATTCGTCCGTGCTGCGACGTTGTGAATCGCGGTGGCGCTCTCTACGGCGATAAGTTCTTCATGGGCACGCTGGATGCGGGCATGGTTGCGCTCGACATCAAGACCGGTAAGCAGGTCTGGTTTGAGAAGTTCGAAGACCACACGGCCGGTTACACGATGACCGGTGCGCCGAATATCATCAAGGACCAGAAGACCGGCAAGGTGCTGCTGATTCATGGTTCTTCGGGTGACGAATTCGGGGTCATCGGCCGCCTCTATGCACGCGATCCTGATACCGGCAAGGAAATCTGGATGCGTCCTCTCGTTGAGGGCCATATGGGCCGCCTCAACGGCAAGGATTCAACGACGACGGGCGACCCGAAGGCTCCGTCGTGGCCGAATGCCAAGGACGGCAAGAAGG
>CAZZPH010000034.1:1093-15582 GCA_964655725.1 uncultured Hyphomicrobium sp. | reverse complement strand
TCCTCATGCCTATCGTCGCCTCGATCGGTGGAAATGCCGGAATGCAGACCATGACTGTCACGGTGCGCGCGCTGGCCACCAGCAAGCTCGGGTCCGTCAACGCGCCTCGCATCATCACGCGCGAAGCGCTTGTGGGTATCGTCAATGGGCTCATTCTTTCGGTGATCATGGCGAGTGTGGTCTTTCTTTGGTACGGATCGGGAGCCTTAGGCGCGGTGATCGCCGCTGCGATCATGGTCAATCTGTTCGTTGCGGCGCTTTCAGGAATCCTGATCCCGCTCCTCTTCGAGCGCTGGAAGCTCGATCCAGCACCCGCGTCGGGCGTCTTCGTCACCATGATGACGGATTGCGTCGGCTTTTTCGCCTTCCTGGGTCTGGCGGCGTTGTGGCTCTTGTGAACCTTTTAGCTTGTCGGCTGGTCGAGCTTGCGGGTGAGCGCCTCGAACTCGCGACGCAACTCTTCGTTCTTGAAGATTTGCTCGAATGTCGGGGCCTCGAGCTTGCCGAGTGCCTCGAATGATGCTGAGCCATCGCGCATGAGGTTTTCGAGCTGGAAGCTCGCCTCGACCGTTTCGAAGGTGTTGTCGGCGATTCTCAGATCGTGTGTGGCGCGCTTGCGCGCCTCAGCGATCTGCTCGCGCTGCTGCTGGAGATAGCGCCGGTATGCTTTGGCGGCCTCCTCGGCGATTTTCTGGCTTTCGCGATTGGCTTCAAGGGCCCGCTTCTGGTCGGGCCGATTGTTGGCCTTCAGGAGTTCCGCTGTCTTCGACTTGGCCGACTGCAGGTCTTTCAGAATTGCGTCCAGGCGGGGCATGTACTGAGTGTCGATTTTGGAGATCGCCATGTCCTGAGCATGAACGAGCATGGCAAACAGCGCTGCATGCATCGCAAAATAGCGGCGTGCGGCGGCGGTATTGTCGCCGGCCGCCGATACCAGCTTAGCAAGCTGACCATCGATCAGCTTGGCCGCCTTGAAGGTGGCAACGAGGCGCACGAGATCGCCCGACAGCACACCATCAAGCAGCAGATCGAGTTGGTCTGGCTCGAGCGTCACGCCGGACTTGGTGAGTGCGACCGCGATTTCCGATTTCGCGTCTGCGATCTCCTGGCGATTGATTTCGATGCGCGCCGTGAGGTCCTTGATCTCACGATCGAGTGAATCGACGGTATCTGTCAGGACGCCGGGCAGCGTCGCTTCCTGAGGCGCGGTCAGCTGCTTTTCGCGCAGGCGCGCGATTTTCTCCTCCAACCCCGAAATGAACTTGCGATGGGCTTCGATGCGCTTCTGCACCTCGACGACGGGAACGTCGGTGACGATACCAAGTGCGGAATCGAGCAGGCGCTTGATGTGCACCTCGCGGTCCTCCCGCGTCTCGGTCCATATCGGAGGTATCAGGAACTCGTCCTTGCCCGGGAGCCGCTTCAAGGTGCTGCGCTGATCGGCGGTGTTCGACAGCACATCCTCGATGGCCTTCATGAGCGCGCGGGCCTGCTCATGCGAGGGATCCCCGGAGCGCGGGTCGGCGATAGCGGGATCGCCCGTGCTCTTCTCAATCTGCTCTCCCGCGTCGGCGATCAGATCGGCGATGCCATCGCGCGCCACACTTTGAGACATCGCCAGCATCAGGGTTGCTGGCGCGATCACGAGGGCGAGTGCGCCTTTGCGCAGGGAAAACGGCATAACAAGCACCTCCGGGAGGTCCATCAGCACAGTGATTCAGGCAATTAGATGGTTGTGCGCGCGGCTGTCACAAGGGCATCGATGAGGCCGGGTGTGATCTGCCGGGCATCTGTCAGCACGATCATGTGGGAAATCTGTGCCGGGACGTTCGGGTGGGTCTTGGTAAATCGGGCCTTTACAAAGGGCTCTGGCGCAGCACCTTCGGGGAAATTGACCCCCAGGCGAAGTTCTCGTGCGCTGATCGTGAGGATCGCGAAAACTGTTTCGCAATGCATCTCGACGAACCCTTGCCGCGCCTGCATACGAACACCGGGCAAGTGCCGTTCCAGTTCCCGCAGCAAGTGCTGGGCGAGCGGACGGTACGCTTTCGCCTCCTGGAGGAGGCTGGTGAGATCGTGGCTTGCATCGGCCGCGAAGGTGGCGGGCTGGTGTGGTGCGGCCGGAAGGGGTGGCGCTTGCGCGCTGGCCGTGCCGGGAGATGTGAGATCGACGGCTGGTGCTACGGGGGATGCCGCGTGCAAATCGCGACGGCTCACGGTCTCCCCATGCGGGGGCGGGTGATCCAACGTTGCGCTGCCAGCCTCGTTGTGACCGGCAGGCGCTGGACCCTTCATTGCACCACTGTCGGCATAGACCGGCCGGCCGCCGTTATGGTGAATGCGCTCCAGCCACGAGGCTTTCGCGAACAGGAAGCCCTGCTGTCGCAGCCAATCGATGATTTCGTTGCGCTCACGGTGACCGCTTGCCGCGATGGCGCTCATCCAGCCGTCAAGATCCCGGCCGGTATCCACCGCCAGGCTGTCGATGAACTCGCGCTCCTTCTCGGCATAGTCGATGGCCATGACCGGGCGATCCTACACCCACATTCGTGTCTTGGCTGCGTAGGTGCGCCAATCCTCGCCGAAGACCGCCTCAAGATGGCGCTCTTCCGGGATGATCTGCAACCGGGTGACCAGTGCTGCAAAGACAAAGGCAAGGATGACGAACCAGATGTTCTGCGTCAGTTCAGCCAGCCCGAACAATAAGAAAACGTCCGCGATATAGATGGGATGGCGGCGCCAGCGATAAGGACCGTCCGTGACGAGGACCGAAGCACCCTTGTGCGGCAGGATCGTCGTGGCGTGCCGCTTCAACGTCAGTGCTGCCCAGGCGAGAAGCACTAACCCCGCAAGCCCGAAACCGAGGCCGACGATCCGCGCGGCCATGTCGTCCATGCCGGGCCAGGGCAGCGGGGCTACCCGGGCGAGGAGAATGCCGCCTACAACTGTGCCGGCAAGCAGCAGCGGAGGCCATGGGATGATCCCCGGCCGGTCGGGTATTCGTGCGGGTGGGTCAGTCCTCATGGCCGTCTCTCGCGATGTTGCGCTCACCAGGGTGTGAGCCGGCTTGCCCGCCCGTCAGCTGGATCCCAGCGATCCCATCAAAAAGGGGGACTGGCGTACCGGTTCTGCCGCAATCAGAGGCTAATCGCACTCCTGTGTTGAACGCCAGTGAAGTTGCTGGTTCACAACTCTAGGAGTTAGCAGATGACGACGAAAAATGCGTGCGCGTTTGCCCTCGTGGTGTCGATGGCGCCGTTGGTATGGCAGACGGAGCCCGCCATGGCGCAGAAGAACTACGGCTGCTTCAAAGTCACGGCGGATGCGCTCAACATCCGTTCGCGCCCGCGTGGTTCATCGACTGTCATAACAACGGCCAAGGCCGGTGACATCCTGGAGAAGCGCAAGCTCTGGTGCACGCCGCGCGGCTACTGGTGCGCAGTCCGCAAGGGTGGTTTCGCCGGCTATGCGGACAAGAATTTCATGCAGGTCGTGCCCTGCCCGTAATGCGCGGAAGGTGCGCGCAGCGGGGTCGTTCAAGGTTTTTGGGTTATTGCGCCGCCTTGGCTGCGCTTGCGGGCGGTGGGATTGTCGGTGAGGGGCTTGGCGCTGAAGGACGTGCGGCAAGCTCCTTGGTGAGATCGTAGCTCGGGCATCCCAACTCACCCAACCGGCGATTGTAGGCTTCGAGCATGGGCCTATTGCGCGCGCGACGCTCGTCGGCATTTGCCGCCGTACCGGTCAGCAGCACCGTACTCGTCACCGAGCGCATTCCGCTTGAGACCGCCGTCGGCTGTGTCTTGAACTCTTCGCCCCGCAACTCGAGGATCCGGACCTGGAGCCGGCCGTTGAGGCGACGGCAATCGAGGGCCTGCTCCTCGGCGCTGAGCACGTAGCGGCCGTCCACGATCTGTCCGACGCCGGTCGCAGGCACGCTCGATCCGCCGGCGCATGCGCCGAGGAACAACCCCAGGGCCAATGCAGCCATGTGCCGCGGGCAGCGCAGTCCACGAGTGAGGACAAGGTGGGGATCGTAAGTCATCAGGCACTTCAAGAACTCAGAACGGGGGCTTTAGCAAGGCGGCGCGTTGAGGCAGGGTGCTCGCACGACGGGCTTGCCTTGTGGGTGCCGAACCCGCTTCAATGGACAGGGGTGTGTCGGATGCGGCATTCCGGGCGACCAGCGAGAGGACGGACGGCATGAGAGGCCTGACCATTGCGACGATGCTCATCTTGGCATGGACCGGTTCCAGCCATGCAGGCGTGACCGTGTTCGAGGCCGGCCCGTCGTCCGATTCCCGCCAGACCGGTGAGATGACGATCAACGATGTTCTCGCCTGCACCTTTTCCAAAGGCACCGCGACGAGCTACGAGGCGGGCGCATTCTCGGCGAAGCCGGCAAGCGCTTTGGCCTTCAGAGTGTCGAAGATTGACCTGGAGGGGCAATCCGCAGAACTCGCGGGGCTGCCTGATGGCAATCCGGTTGCGGTACGGATCGTGCGCGCCATCAACGCCAACCACTTCCTGGAGGTGGTCAACGAGGGCTTCCTCAATTTGACAACCATCTATGACAAGGACCCCGCGACTGGGATTTATCCTGCTGTGCATTCGCGGCACTTCGGACTTTTAGGTCAGCCCGTCTTCGCGCAATACAGCGGAACATGCCGCAGTGAGTAGCCGTTGACAGTGCATCCGGGTGGGCAGCGCCGCCCAGAACCGCACATCTCGCGAGGCGGGCACGTGCAATAGGCGCTAAAGGTGAAACCGCAGCCGTGCGCGAGGCGTAGAATGACGGTGCATCTGATTAAGCTGTGTGTGGGCGCGCAAACGATTGCCGATCTCGCCGGCTGGCAGTCGTCGAGCCGTCGGCACTGGCGGACGGCTGGGGGGCGCCAGTGTGTGTTCCACACGACCCTTCAGACCCCCACCCGGAAGTCCGAGCTTCTGGAGGGTGGCTCACTTTACTGGGTCATCAAAGGACAGATCGAAGCACGCCAGGCGCTCGTTGGTTTCGAGGACGGGCACAAGGAGGACGGATCGCCATGCTGCCTGATCCTGCTCGATCCCGCCATCGTGCCGGTCAAACCCGTCGTGCGCCGGCCGTTCCAGGGATGGCGCTATTTATCGTCCAGCGACTGCCCTCCCGACCTCTCCTCCAACCCGGCTGGAGGTCTTGCCAGCTTCCCGCCTGCGCTGCGAAGGGATCTTGCCGAACTCTGCCTGATCTGATCGATACCCGCCTGATGATGACGTGAAACCGAAGGTTCACTCCTGGTGCAAAAGCCACTGATTTCCTCGATCGTGCGTGATTTGCCGGTCATGGTTCCGTTTGTCGGGCCGGAAAGCCTCGAACGTGCCCGGGGCCGGCCGTTCCGAGCGCGACTTGGCGCCAACGAGAGTGCGTTTGGTCCCTCGCGCCGAGCGATTGCGGCGATGGAGGCGGCGGCAGGCGAGAGCTGGAAATATTGCGAGCCGGATAACTACGATTTGCGCTGTGCGCTCGCCCGCCATCACGGCGTGACGCCCTCGAATGTTGTGATCGGCGAGGGCATCGATGGTCTTCTCGGTCATGCTGTCAGGATCGGTGCTGATCCCGGAACGCCCGTCGTGACATCCGATGGTGCGTATCCGACCTTCAACTTTCATGTTGCCGCCAACGGTGCGTGCCTCGTCAGAGTTCCGTTCGATCGCGACCGCGAGGACCTCCAAGCACTTCTGGACACGGCGCGAAAGGAGCGCGCGCGCATCCTTTATGTTTCCAATCCCGATAATCCGATGGGGTCCTGGTGGCCGGCTTCGCAGATCGAGGACCTTATCCAGCGCCTGCCCGGCGATGTGATGCTGTTGCTCGACGAGGCTTATGCCGATACGGCGCCTGAAGATGCCATCCCCCGCATCGACGTCAGCAATCCGCAGGTACTGCGGCTTCGCACGTTCTCCAAGGCCTACGGGCTCGCGGGGCAGCGCATCGGCTATGCGCTGGGCGAGCAGCACCTCGTGGCGGAGTTCGAAAAGGTGCGCAACCACTATGGGATAAATCGGCTGGCCCAGATTGCCGCCCTTGCCGCCCTGGAAGATCAAGCGCATCTGGGTGAAGCCGTTCAGTGGATCGGCCGGGCACGCGAGAGGATCGCGGCAATCGCCGAGCGCAATGGGCTTCAGCCGTTGGACTCGGCGACGAATTTTGTGACCATCGATTGTGGACGCGATGGGGCCTTTGCCGCGCGTGTTCTGGAAGGTCTCATCGAGCGCGATGTCTTTGCGCGCAAGCCTATCGTTGCGCCGCTCGACCGGGCGATCCGCATCAGTTGCGGCACGGATGTGGAACTCGACATTTTCGCCGAGGAATTGCCGGTTGCCCTCAAGGCTGCTCGTGGATGAGTGAGCAAGGCCGGCATCTCGTGCTGATTGGCGGTGGGCATGCGCATGTGTTCGTGTTGCGCGCCTTCGGCCTCAACCCGCTTGCGGGTGTCTCTCTGACGCTGATCGCCAAAGAACTCGATGCCCCCTATTCGGGGATGTTGCCGGGCTTCGTGGCGGGGCATTATTCACTTGAGGAGTGCCAGATCGATTTGAGGCCGCTCGCCCGGTTCGCCGGGGCGCGGCTTGTCCACGGATCTGCTGCCGCCATCGATCGTGAGCGGCGCGAGGTCGCCGTCGCGGGACATTCTCCGGTTCCCTATGACGTTCTTTCGATCGATGTCGGGATCACGCCGGACCTTTCCGGCATTGCCGGTGCCGAAACGCATGCCCTTGCTGTCAAGCCGGTCTCACTTTTCGCCCCAAAGTGGCAGCACCTCCTCTCCGCCGCGCACCGGATTGATGGGCCGCGCCGTATCGTGGCTGTGGGCGGTGGAGCGGCCGGGGTCGAACTCATTCTGGCCGCGCGCGAGGCCCTGACACGGCGTTCCGTAACCGGGCAGCATGGTGAGGCGCCCTTTGAATTCTCCCTCCTGACGAGTGGTGGCGTTCTGCCGAGCCACAACCGCCGTGCCCAGATCCTTGCGCGGACACATCTGCAACGAGCCGGTGTGACGGTCGTGGAAGGGGAGAGTGTTGTGGAGATCGGCTCTGATCACGTGCGGCTGCGGTCGGGCCGGGTGCTGCCTTGTGATGCCGCAATCGTTTCCACGCGCGCCAAGGCGCCGTCCTGGTTTGCCGGCACGGGGCTGCAACGCGATGCCGGTGGCTATCTGGCCGTGCGCCCCACACTCCAAACCTACACCGATCCCTCGATTTGCGCTGCCGGTGATTGTGCCGCCGTCATCGAGCATCCACGCGAGAAAGCAGGCGTGTTCGCTGTCCGCCAAGGGCCCGTTCTGGCGGAGAACCTGCGTCGCATTCTCACGCAGGCCGCGCCCCCGCAGCCGTTCGTTCCGCAGCGCAAGTTCCTGACACTCGTGTCGCTGGGAGACAAGCGTGCCATTGCCAGCCGTGGCAGGATTGCTGTCAGCGGGCGATGGGCGTGGGTGTGGAAGGACTGGATCGATCGCCGCTTTATGACGATGTTCAAGTCGCTGGTGCCACCGCGTCAGTCAGATTGAAATGTCACTGGGCGGAGAACGACTCGCTGACGAGTGTGGGTGCCCATCCTGACGCCGCAGCTGCATGGGGCACGGGCGCGGCAGCTGGCGCACTGCGCTGGGGCTCGAGCTTGACGATCTGACGGACGAGATCGGTGTTGCGCCGCGCGTCCTCGGGCGAAAGGGCGGTGGCGCCGATCTGGGTTGCTTCGTCGTATTTGCCCTGCAGGCCAAGCACGATTGCGAGGTTCTGGCGGGTCTTGGCGTTTGAGGAATCCGCACTGACCGCGCGGCGCAAAAGCTCTTCGGCACGCTGCGGTTCTCCGCTCATCGCGTAGGCCAGTGCGAGGTTGTTCTTCACGGATGCCTGATTGGGGGCAAGGTTTTGCGCGCGTTCGAGGTGGACCACGGCTTCCTTGTAGCGGCCGAGCTTGGCAAGTGCCGCTCCGCGAGCGCTGATCACGCGCCAGTCGGGCTTGGAGGGGTCGTCGGCGAACTCAAGAAGCTGTGAGGCGAGCGTCGTCTGGTCGAACTCCAGGGCGAGCCGGCCGTATTCGGCTGCGAGCGCCTTGTCCGAATTGTGCATCTGCACGGCCTGCTGGAGAATCGCAAAGGCTTCCTGTTTGCGGCCTGAGGCACGCAGGTTCTTGGCATACGAGAGCGCCGTTTCAGCCTTCTGAGGCGTCTTTGCGTACTGCTGGCCCCAGTATTCCGTCGCTTTTTCCAGGTCAGTCAGTTGTGGGGCATCGGGCGCCTGAGCCTGCGGAGGGCTTGAGGCAAGAAGTCCGCCGGCGTCATCCCCGGTGAGGCTTGCGCATGCGCCCGTCAGCGCGCTGAGGCAGACCACGGTGGCAAGACGCGCCATGCGCGCGATGCGTCGTTCCGTGCTGACGCCCACCCCAACAGTCATTTTCCCGCTCCCGCCTTTTGGGCCACGGGCGAATCACCCGGGCCATGTCCTGCTTCCGGGCGGAGTTTCTGGGACAGCCGTCAACAAAGGCTTAAGCAGTGGCGGCAGGTCTTCGGCCACCGCAGCGCGGATTCCGGGCAGGTGGCTCTGCAACGCGGCGCGTCAGCCCGCGGCTTCGTGGCGGGCCTCTTCGCCCCAGGCGATCATTTCCGGCATTGCAAAGATCGTCTCGATGTATCGCGCCGCCGTGCCGTCGTCGCCGAACCGTGAAAGATCGGGCAGATAGGTGCGAAAACGCGAGCAGACAGGCGCATACATGGCGTCCGCCGCGCTGAATTCAGAAAACAGGAACGGCCCATCGCCGCCATACTGCGCACGGCATACCCGCCAGCTCTCGATGATGCGCCGGATATTGCGCTCGACCGCTTCGGGTACGTCCGGCATGGGGCGATAGGCGTTGAAATCCATCGGACAATGCTCTCTCAACTGCATGAAGCCCGAGTGCATCTCGGCCGCCACCGCCCGCGCGATGGCGCGCGCATTCAGGTCTTTCGGCCAAATGGGGTCATCGGGGTGGCGGTCGGCCAGATGCTCGATGATGGCCAGACTGTCCCATACAACGATCGGGCCTGATTTCAGGGCTGGCACTTTGCCCGCCGGTGAGTGAACGACGATCCGGTCGCGCGTATCGGGTTGGCGTAAGGGGATGCAGATTTCCTCGAAGGGAATGCCAAATCGCTTCAACACCAGCCAGGGTCTGAGACTCCAGCTCGACCACGTCTTGTTGCCGATGACGAGAGCCAATTGGTGATCGGTCATGCTTCGCCTTCCCCGTTGCAGTGTGCTAGGCCGGGTCTCGCGGCGGGGATCGTTTCTCCTCATCGTGCCCGGCGCGCCCCAGTGGTCATTAGGGGGCCTTGCCGCCTCAGACAAGATCAGAACCGGTGATGCAACAGCGACGATGAAAAAGACCAAATCAGCACCCCGCACGGCCGCGGCACCGCGACGCGATCCCATGGGGCTGTTTGCTGCCGATGATGCCGGTGCGATCCCTGTCGTGCTGACGGGGCTCCAGGATCTCGACGCTCTCGATGTCAGCGCGCAGCAACGTACCTGGATCGAACGTGCCAGATTTCGCGGGCAGGCCCGCACGCACCTCGTCGTGCCTGCACATGATGGTGCGGTCGGCCTCGTCCTTCTAGGAGCAGGAGACGGTGCCAGCGGAGATCCCTCGGGCCCCTCCGACCTTTTGTTCGGGCAACTTGCATGCAGTCTGCCCGGCGGCGTCTACAGACCTGCGGGCGGCGTGTCGGATCCGTCCCTCGCGGCCCTCGCTTGGGGCCTCGGCGGGTACCGTTTCCAGCGCTACAGATCGAACGGGGATGACCTCACTGCCGCCAGCGACACGCGCGCGCGGCTGGCGCTTCCTGCGGGTGTCAATCGCAACGCCCTGCAGGCGACGATCGAAGCCGTGTGGCTGGCGCGCGATCTCATCAACACGCCGGCGGGCGACCTTGGCCCCGCTGAGATCGAGGCTGCCGTGCGTGATGTGGCGCGCGCGCATGATGCGGAGGTTTCGGCCATTATCGGGGACGAACTGCTGGCCAGGAATTTCCCGATGATCCACGCCGTGGGGCGCGCAAGTCCACGCCCACCGCGCCTCATCGATCTTCAATGGCGAAAGAGGGGTGGGCGGCCCGATGCTCCGCGCGTGACCCTCGTGGGCAAGGGCATCACCTTTGACACCGGAGGCTTGGATCTCAAGCCCGCGTCCGCCATGCTGCTCATGAAAAAGGATATGGGCGGGGCGGCCGTAGCACTGGCGGTGGCATCGATGATCATGGCCGAGGGTCTCGATGTGCGGCTGCGGCTGCTCATTGCATCGGCCGAGAACGCCGTCTCGGGCGATGCCTTCCGGCCCGGCGATGTCCTCAAGAGCCGTGCTGGCCTCACAGTCGAGATCGGTAACACGGACGCCGAAGGGCGACTGGTGCTGGCCGATGCGTTGGCGCTCGCCGATGAAGAAAACCCCGACAGCATCTTCGTGTTCGCTACCCTAACTGGTGCCGCACGGACGGCGCTGGGCCCTGACCTGCCAGCCCTGTTCACCAATGATGACCACCTGGCCGGCGCTCTCATAGACACTGGGGCCCGGATCGGCGATCCGGTGTGGCGCCTGCCACTTTGGACCGGCTACCGGCGCTATCTTGAGAGTGAGATCGCCGATTTGAACAATGTCGGGGAAAGTCCGTTTGCAGGTGCGATGACCGCAGCGCTGTTTCTCCAGCGTTTCGTGCAAAAGGCCCGCCGTTTCGCCCACTTCGATCTCTATGGCTGGCGGCCAGCCGCGCGCCCGCTTGGCCCCAAAGGTGGAGAGGCTCAGTGCGCGCGGGCGGTGTTTGAGGTGCTGAAGAGCGAGATCGGTTCATGACGTCCACACCGCCTGTCAGTCTCGATCCTCGTCGTCATGCCTACCGTCCTGATCTTGCGGATGAACGGTTGATCGGACGCGTCGAGGCGCTCCGCTTCATTGGCGGCGCGCGCTGTCAGATCATGCGGCCGGCCGTACCGATGCGGGCGCGTCCCGAGCCGATGACGGGGCTGGCGACCGAGGTGCTTTATGGCGAGCGCGTGCTGGTCTTCGATGAGGCGGAGGGTTGGGCCTGGGTGCAGTTGGAACGCGACGGCTATGTCGGCTACATCCCGGGCAGCGCATTGGGCGACACTGTGGAGATGCCGACCCATCGCGTGAAGGTCCCCGGCACGTTCCTTTATCCTGAACCGGATATGAAGTCGCCGCCCCTCATGCATCTGAGCCTCAATGCCGAGTTGACGATCATCGAGGAGGACCAGCCCTTCAGCCGGACCAGCATCGGCGCTTACGTGGTGAGCCGGCATGTTCACGAGGTCAGCAAGTCGGCGCGGGATTTCGTCGATATCGCCGAGCGCTTCTTGGAGACGCCGTATCTCTGGGGCGGCAAGACCCGAGTGGGTGTCGATTGTTCGGGGCTTGTGCAACTGGCGCTCCATGCCGCTGGGATCGAGGCCCCGCGCGATAGCGACATGCAGGTGGCAGAGATCGGTGAGGCGATCGAAATCTCGGAAGATCTGGAGGGCCTCCAGCGCGGTGATCTCGTGTTCTGGAAGGGACACGTCGGCATCATGACGGATGGGGTCATGATGTTGCATGCCAACGCGCATCACATGTCCACGGTCGTCGAAACATTGCCCGAGGCCGCAGAACGCATCGCGCGGCAGACCGGCAGCGCGATCGCCGCGATCCGCCGCCTTCCGCTCAGCGCCAGCGCCGCAGCGACGAGCGAGCAAAATTCCATTCCGGCGTGACGAGCGTGTCGCCGAAGTCCGTCGCGTACCAGGCCGATCCATCGCGTGAGGATGGGTTTTTCAGGACGTGGATGTCCTGCGCCGGCATGTAGCTCTGCGTCAGCAGGACGCGTTTCTCCCCGGTCGAAGGATTGACCACCAGATCGGCGACGAGCACGGCATGGCCGGGGAAGCCGCCCTTGATGAACACGTCTCCAATGGCGATGTCGGCCACATCCACAGGCTTCATCTCGCGCTCGAGCGAGTAGGTTCCCGCCCAGGCGAAGACGTAGTCCATGTATTTCCGGAATGAGGCATAGTCGGTCTTGGAGCGATCCGCGAAGCGCATCGGCTTGCCCTTCGTGTTGTTGAAGGCAATGTCCTTGATGCGGCTGTTGGCGTAGAGCCACTCACCCCGTAGCCGCATGATGGCGTCGGCACACTGCTGCAGGTCGCGTGTGCCGATGTCGATATCGATCACCGCCAGATGGACGTCCTGGCGCCACTTGCGGCTGCCTGTGTGGATGAGAACGGGGCTGCCTTCTGGCTTCATGGGCAGCCCGCGCAGCCACTCCGCAAAACTTCCCCGTGCCGCGGGCTGGCGCTCGAAACCTTGAGGGGGTGGAAATCGCGACGACAAGGTCTCGGCGGACGCGGGTGCCGTGGGCCACAGATAGCGCGGCGCGGCACTGGCTGTTGCGGGCAGCACGAGAACCATGAGCAGGGCCAGCAGGTTCACGGTATGAAGCCGGGACGGTACGGGAAGCGTCATGTGGTCTGGATGCTCCTGCGCGTTGAAATTTCCAGGCGTGCAACGTGCAAGATGACAGCCGATCATGGCGGTTTTTGAGACCAGTGTGCGCAGTTGCGCACGACCGGGGTGCCTTCGATCGGTCGCATTGGCTTCGAAGGGGGATGGGAGATGCGATGTCCGGCGCGGGCCGTCGACCTGCCTGCAGGTCATGACACGAATGAGCCCGGGTCAGCCATGGGGCGGCCCGGGCTCGCTTCTGGACTCCTGGGATGTGCCTTTGTGGCGGGCTTGCGACCGTTCGCCGTAACCTCAAGGTCGTAATGGCACCCGAAGGTTGCCTTGCTCGGTGGGTTGCATCCGGTGGGCTAGACCCTGTGAGTCAAGACCCCGTGAGGCAAGACCTCGTGGGCCAGACTTTGTGGGGGTTACCCGATGGATTGAACCCGATGAGTTCGACTTTGGTTTCGGCCGTGGTCTCCAGAGGTCCCGCGCTATGGCTCCCGATCCAGTTTCGTCAGATCATTTCTGATCACTGCAACAGCGGTGTGCTTGCCTTTTCGAGGCGATGGCCGGACTGGTTATCGTCTGCCCAGCATGGAGAGTGCGCCGCTTGTTTCTCGACAGCGTCGTGTGTGACGCGTGTCAGATGAATTCGTCATTGACTGGCTGGCCAATGACCCTTCACGGCTGGCTCTTTAATTCACCTCATCCGGCAGCAAAGCTGTTCGGACAGGCGCTGAGCACGATCTTCCCGACCGATATCTCCGTCATCGGGCACACGCACCACCACAATCGAAGTGCAAGCACCACGCGTTGCTTCGAGTTTCAGATTTTCAGTTGGATTTGCTGTTCTGACTGTTTCGCAACGTGCACTCAAGGCAACTTCCAGCCTTGCTTCACCCGCTATATCCATCACAACGTCAGCTCCGGCTAAAGCCGGCCGCGTGCGCCAGATGGACATCGTCGCGTGTGCTCTGCTTTCGTTCGCCTATCGCCCAGCGATTGCTGAAACCGGTGGGAATGATGTGCGGCTGCTGTCCGCGCTTGGCAGATCTCAGAACAGCGAAAGGTGACCCGGTGGAGACATTTTCTTAGACCTCCCTTCGGAAGAGTGCACGAAGTGTGCGCCTCATCGTGGCGCGTGTCAATTCACATCCGAAATTCAGAACCGCCGAACGCACGCACGATGTGATCGCGTTCGCGCACCCGCAGGCGCATGGTTGACGGCTTGTTAACGGGCGGGGCGTAACCTCGAAAGCCTGTGACCTTCGCGTGGGGCGTGGCGTCAGCTCATCTGCGCGCCGATCTTTGTTTTGCGTCGCGGCGGGTGTGGCGTGAAGACCGCGCGATGGTGTGCAGATCTGTGGTGCAGACTCCGCTGCCACAACCTCAAAGCTACAAAGCCGAAGTCATGAAATCGATGCTCAGGTTCAGCTCTCTCATCGCTCTGGGTCTCATCACCGCAAGTGCGATCGCCATCATCGCGGCAGGCAGCATGTCGCGCGTGCCGATCGAGACGGCAGGCGGCGCCGTTCTTGATTTCCGCTCGGTGCTGATCGGCCTCGTGGTCGGCCTTTGGCTGTCGTGGTTGACCCGGGTGTCATGGGCTGAGCTGCCGCGCCGGCTCGTCGCCTGGATATGGGCCAACGAGCGCAATTTCTATCGCGCGGCTATCGCGGTGCTGCTCCTGGCGGTGCTCATCTTCTACTGATTTTTCCCGGCGCATTGGTGCGCTTGCGGCCCGCCCACAATCCGCAGTTTAGAGGCTGTTTGCTTTAGATTGAAGCATATCACCATCATGGATGCGAACGGGGTCGAGCCCCTGCGGAACGGGGTCACTAAGGAACGGGGTCAGACCCCTCCTGAGGGGTCTGACCCCACATGACCCTGGATTCAATCAAGAGCGGACAGGCGCTAGAAAAAAACAAGGCCCGGGATTTCTCCCGGGCCTTATTATTTTTGCGCCTTCCGATGCCCA
>CAZZPH010000034.1:0-993 GCA_964655725.1 uncultured Hyphomicrobium sp. | reverse complement strand
CACGCATCCGGCGCGTTGTTTGCGCCTTCCGATGCCCACACGCATCCGGCGCGTTGTTTGCGCCTTCCGATGCCCACACGCATCCGGCGCGTTTAGACCGAGTAGTACATGTCGTACTCGACCGGATGGGGCGTCATCTCGTAGCGCATGTTTTCCGCCATCCGCAGTTCGATGTAGGCGTCGATCATGTCGTCCGACATCACGCCGCCGGCTTTGAGGAACGCGCGGTCCTTGTCGAGGCTGTCGAGCGCCTCGCGCAGCGAACCGGCGACCGTCGGAATTTTGGCAAGCTCCGCCGGTGGCAGATCGTACAGGTTCTTGTCCATCGGGTCGCCCGGATGGATCTTGTTGAGGATGCCGTCGACGCCTGCCATCAGCATTGCCGTGAACGCCAGGTAGGGATTGGCGCCGGGATCGGGGAAGCGGATCTCGATGCGCTTGGCCTTGGGCGAGGAGACGTGCGGGATGCGGCATGAGGCGGAACGGTTGCGTGCCGAGTAGGCGAGCAGCACGGGGGCCTCGTAGCCTGGAACCAGCCGCTTGTAGGAGTTGGTCAGCGGGTTGGTGAAGGCGTTGATGGCCTTGGCGTGCTTCAGAATGCCACCGATGTAGTAGAGGCACATGTCGGACAGGTCGGCATACTTGTTGCCCGCAAACATGGGCTGGCCGCCCTTCCAGATCGATTGGTGGACGTGCATCCCCGACCCATTGTCGCCGAAAACGGGCTTGGGCATGAAGGTCGCCGTCTTGCCGTAGGCCTGAGCGACCTGATGCACGACATACTTATAAACCTGCAGATGGTCGGCCATGCGGATCATGGGACCGAACTTGATGCCGAGTTCGTGCTGGGCTGCCGCGACCTCGTGGTGGTGCTTCTCGACGACGACGCCCATCTCGGACAGAACCGAGAGCATCTCCGAACGCATGTCCTGGCAGCTATCGATCGGCGGAACGGGAAAGTAGCCGCCCTTGATGCGCGGACGGTGACCCAGG
>CAZZPH010000033.1:13919-15732 GCA_964655725.1 uncultured Hyphomicrobium sp. | reverse complement strand
TGGTCGCCGTGGGGAACGGAGCGGCGCGCGAGGTCGACCGGCAAATCGCCTCACTTGGAACCAACATGCTCGTCGTGTTTCCCGATGCGATGCGGATCATGGGCCGCTCAAGCGCTGCGGGTACGGCGCTGCCTCTATCGGAACACGATCTTGGGGCCATCCGCGACAAAGTCTATGGCGTTGTCGCCATATCCGGACAGCTTGACCAGTCCGCTCCCGTCGTCCGCGGCAATCTCAATTGGACCACCGCGATCAGCGGGGTGCATGCGGATTACACGTTCGTTCGCGATTGGGATGTTGGGTCCGGACGGGCCTTGACTACCCAGGACGTGCGTGGGGCCGCGCGCGTCGCACTCATTGGCACGACGGTCGCCCGCCGCCTGTTTCCAGGTGAGGATCCTGTTGGTGCAGAGGTCCGCATCAAGAATGTGCCATTCCAGATTGTCGGTGTCTTGTCGTCAAAAGGCCAGTCGAGCATGGGGCGCGATCAGGACGACATCGTGATGATTCCCGTCACGACGGCCCGCAACCGTATTGTGGGGCGCAGCGAGGTCCAGGTCGAGCAGGTCGGACGCATATATGTCAAGTTGTCGAATGATGTCGATTTGAAAGAGGCGCAAGAGGAAATCGAGCAGTTATTGCGGCAGCGCCGCCGCAGTGGACCGGGCAACGAAGATACGTTCTCGGTGCGCAATCTGGCCGAATTCATGCGTGCTCGCACCGAGGTGCTCACCACGATGAGCTACCTGTTGGGTGCAACCTCAGCGATTTCACTGATTGTCGGTGGAATTGGCATTATGAACATCATGCTTGTCTCAGTTACCGAGCGTACGCGGGAGATTGGTCTGAGAATGGCTGTCGGCGGCCGCCGGCGCGACATTTTGCGCCAATTTCTGGTCGAGGCCGTGACATTGTGCTTGCTTGGTGGGCTATTGGGTATTGTGCTTGGGTTGGGAATTGCGGCTCTCGTGGCCTATGTCGCCAACTGGCCCGTTGCTGTGAACCCTGCTGTCATCACTGGAGCAATGGCCGCTGCGGCGATGACTGGCATATTCTTCGGGTTCTTTCCTGCGCGGCGCGCAGCGGCCCTCAATCCGATCGACGCTCTCAGAAGCGAATAGACGGGTTTGTGCGAATCTTCGGGACGTGAACGTCACGGACTCTCTTAGCGACGCGAGGGGTCTTGCCAGTTGATCGGCAGATTTGCTCTTTTGAGCGGCCGAATTAACCGATTCTGGACAATTGCGGACGAAAAAAGACTTCACAATTCGACTGGGATCGAATATCCGCAAATGGATTTCTCGATCGCAATCGGGGCGGAAGACGCAGATTCAAGCCACATGGCGATGTGGTATTCTCTATGAAGAACAATTCAGATCGTGTCTCACGGAAAGGAAGACGAGTTATGGTTGCAGTGAATGTCGATAAGATGTCCATGAAGGAGATCAGTGATCTGGAGGCGAGGATCGCGAAGGCAAAATCGCAGGTGCGCGATAAGGCCAAAGCTGAGACCCGGGCGAAGATCGATCGCATTCTCGATGCGTCGGGGTTCACTCTGGCAGATCTTTACAATCTTCCGCAGCGTGGCCGCGGCCGGTCCAAGTCTGCAGCCAAGTATGCCAATCCCGACAACCGGTCGGAAACCTGGACGGGCCGGGGACGCAAGCCCAATTGGCTGGTGGCACGTCTCAAGAAGGGGGCGCGGCAGGAAGATTTCGCGATCTGAGTTCGTTCATTGAACCCGGAGGGGCGGGTTTGAGTAAAAGCCGCGCCCGCGTGTCGGCGCAGGCCATCAGCGCCTCGAGCCCCGCCT
>CAZZPH010000033.1:0-13909 GCA_964655725.1 uncultured Hyphomicrobium sp. | reverse complement strand
TTGAAGAATGAGAGCCGCCGCGTTTCGACGCGGCGGTTTTTTCGTTTCCGATCCGCTGGACTGTGATGGCGAGGCGCTGCTGGGCACCTCAAGTCTTGACGTCTGCGGACAACGTCCTACGTCAATGGGTAACGCTGCCATCACCGTAGGAGTTTGGATATGCAGGCTATGGAGATTCAAGAACAGGCGCGTCAGCTGTTGGCGGCTCATGGCCCCAAGGCTATTGCAGAAGCGGCTCAAAAGGCGCGGGAGCTTGAGGAGAGCGGCGAGGAGGAACGCGCGCGCGACTGGCGGCGGATTGAAGCCGCCCTCATGCAGATGAGGGGTCCGCATTCCTCCTGAATGCAGTCGCGTCCGTATCGGCGAATTAAACGCGCGGGATCAATCTCGATCGTATGCGTTGACCTGTTCGATGGGGTAGATGTGTTCCCAGATCAACAGGCAGACGAGATATAGACCGGATAAGACGAGGAACGTGTCTGCGATCTGAACCGCTTGCACGCCCTCCAGTCCCATTTTGTCCGGTGAATAATGAGCCGTGAGCGCGAGCGTCACGAAGCCGATCGTGAAGGCTGCAAACAGCAGTTGGACGAAGCGCTGAGTTTTGGCGCGAATCTCGACCAGCACGTCATCGCGCGGTCCGGGATCGTGAGTCATAATGTGTCCCTACGCAGTTACGGAATAAATCGGGCCAGCAACCCGAACAATAACCGCACTTCGCCCGCGCGTGAAGCATGTATTTACGTCTCGTTAACCTTTGCGAACGCTTGGAGCTGGCGGCTCAGGACATCCGGATCGGTGGGAAATCCTGCGCTAATCCACCATTCTTCGAAGCGGGCCAGCACCTGCCCGACGCCCGGCCCAGGCGCAACACCCAACGCCAGAACGTCCGCGCCGCGGACGGGCAGTTCCGGCGGGTGCCAGGTCCTGGCCAGGTTAAATCGTTCGGCGCAAAGGGGATCATGGGGATCGCGTCCATCACGCGCCCATGAGATCATCACCACGTCCTGAAATGCGCGCGCGCCTTGCCTGTAAAGTGCTGCACGAGCGTCGGCTTCGGGCGCGTCGCAGCACGCACCCGGATCGGCAAGTGCGATAGCGCAGAGCCGGTCATACTCTGTGGACGACAAGCGCAAGTGATCGCGCAGCAGGCCTGCTTCGCCAGGACGCATCGGCGTGAGCGCGGCGAGACGCCGGAGCGGATCGGGATCGGTGCCGAGGGCGGTCTCAATCTGCTGCAAACGGGCCAGCGAGGTGATATCGCGCGGCAACAGGACGAGGCGCGCCAGTACACCGTTGCCTTCCATTGCCCGCAGCGCGGGCACGGCATCGACGGCGACGAGCAGGCGCATCAACTCGGAACGTAGCCGTTCCGCGGAAATGCGCGACAGGCCCTCCTGGAGTTCCCCGCAGGCCGCGTGGCCCGCAGGATCGAGTTGCCCGGCTGCGTACTCCGCGCAGAACCGGTAGAAGCGCAGGATGCGAAGATAGTCCTCGCGGATGCGGTCCCGTGGCGTGCCGATAAACCGGACGCGCCGTTCCTTCAGGTCCGCGTAGCCGCCGACAAAATCGTGGACCGTGCCGTCAGCATCACAATACAGGGCGTTGAGTGTGAAATCGCGCCGGCTGGCATCGGCCGTCCAGTCGTCCGTGAATGCGACCTTGGCGCGACGCCCGTCTGTCGCAACATCGCGGCGCAATGTCGTGACTTCGAAGGGTGTGTGTCCCGCGATAACCGTGACCGTGCCGTGCGACAGGCCGGTCGGGATCACGGTGAGACCGTGTCCGGCGGCGCAGGCCATGACGACCTCGGGTTGAAGCGTTGTCGCAATATCGATGTCCTTGACGGCGAGGCCCATGAGTGCGTTGCGCACTGCGCCGCCGACGACGCGCGCGCAGCCTCCACCGTCTTCGATGGCCGCCAGAACAGCCCGTGTTTCGGGGGCCACGAGCCAATGTGCCCCTGCGAGCGAGGGAAGGTCCCGGTTGGACGTCATGTCGGACATTGCAGTTGGCCTGGTGGATGGGCCCCTGTTGATACGCGCTATTGAATGCGACCTGGCTCGATACGTCCGTCTTTGAAGACGGGCGGTTGATATTCCTGGCCTGGCTTGCCGCCCGACGAGGTGCCGAACGTGACGAGGACGACGACGAGAAGCAGTGATCCGGCGGCCGCCAGCCAGAGCAGCGGAGCATCATCGAGTATGCGCGAGGCGCGCACCCGGCCATCCTCGTCACGTTCCAGAGTTTCGGGACGCGCGATCAGCCGCCAGCCGATGTAGGCCAGCGTCGGCAACAGGAACAGCAGCAGGTTCTCGATAACGACACGGATCATGGGCGGAAGAGTTTCTCGTGCATGTTGCGCAGAATGCCGGCGGTGGCACCCCAGATATAGTAATCACCATAGCCCATCGCATAGAATCGCCGTTGACGTCCCGCCAATTCGCGCGCCTCAACGAGATGATTGCCAGGATTCATGAGGAACTCCAAGGGCACCTCGAAAACATCTGCAACTTCGCGCGGATCAGGTCGCAGCGTGATGTCTGGCGGCACTATGGCGACGATCGGCGTAACCACGAAGCCCGTGCCGGTGCGATAGGTATCCAGTGTGCCAAGGGGCTCTATGACATGCTGACTGAGCCCAATCTCCTCTTCCGCTTCCCGCAGTGCCGTTGCAACGGGTCCCGCATCGCCGGGATGAGGTTTGCCGCCCGGAAAAGCGATTTGGCCAGGATGTGCAGGCAGATCATCGGCGCGCCGGGTCAACAGAACGGTCAAGGGTGAGCGGGCGAGCACGGGCACCAGAACCGAAGCCGGCCGTGCGGCCGAGCGTCCGTTCCACTCCGTGACGGCATCCGGGTTGAGATCGAAGTCGCTCGGTCCGGTTGGAGGCCAATCGGATTCGATCTTTGGCCATGTGGAGTGTGCGTTCGCCAGCCGTTCGCCGGCAAGTTCGCGGAATTCCAGGGCCGTCATATGAGCAAGGGCGGACAGCATTTGCGGCATGAAAGAATGCTAGCACATCGCCGTAGCAAGGATGCGATTGGCGCCTGGATGCGCGGATTTTTCGCGCTTTGCCCAAATTCCTTCAGGATGCCGTGCTGCTTATACGTCGAATCGTGATCAATCAGCGCGTGGGTCGCTCAGTCAGCTGGCGAGCGTACTGATCGGGGCAACCGCCGCCACCACCGTGATCCGGCATTGGGCCGTGATACGCAGAGTGTCTCAAGGGAGAACGATGAGAGGGCGCATGACAGGACGTCTCGATCGTGTCCGGGCAAGTTTTGCAGCGGCGGCAATCGGGCTGGCAGTTCTGCTTTCAAGTTCGGTCGTGTGGGCTCCCGGTCAGGCGCTTGCAAAGTCGGTCGAGCGGCAATTTGCCGAGACACTTCCCTCCTCGGAGCGCCGGGTTTTCGAAACCTATGCTGCTGCGCGTGCCTTCTATGATCTGACGGTCAACGAGTACTGGTCGGAAGTTGATCAGAAACGGAAGCTGAGGCGGCAGAAGCGCTCTGCGGGGACGCCCATCACGTCGAAGGACTATGCTGATGGTTTCCCTCCCGAGTATGCAGGCGTCCAATTGCCTGCGGATCTGGCAAAGCGCTGGGCTCAGTTCCAAGCGGCCCAAGCCAAGACGCGCGCGCCGACCCCGCCGCGGCCGGGGCTGGAGGATTTTCTGCGCCATGCGAAGTCGCAGTATGGATTTGAGCCCGAGCGCATTCCAGAGCGCGAGTTCAAGCGCCGGTATGCGCGTGAGGCACTCAGTCTCGGCTTGACCAAGGATCAGGTGGTGCGGGTCTATGCGCTGGAGACGAGCGGGCTCGGCACGGCCGATATGGTTGCAGGTATTCATCCCATCACGCGCAAGGGGACGCCCATTTCCACGGCGATTGGTTACGCGCAGCTGCTGGCGGCCAATTCCACCAGCGAATTGGTCAAGCACGGGCCAGGTTTCATCGAGCGTTTGAAGCGCATGGCGCGTGGCGCCAACAGCCAAGCCAGCGCACAGCGCTATGAGCGCAAGGCGCAGATCCTCACACGCATGCTGGCCGATGCGAAGGCTTTTCCCAACGAGTGGTCCCGGCACATTGCGTTCGGGAAGACGCCCAAGGGAATGGGAATTCATGCCATCAATATCGATGGTGACATCGGGCCCTGGCTTCAGGTGTTGAAGCTCGAAGGTTTGAAGAAGATCGCCGAGAACAGGGGGATGCCGCGGCTGACAGGCGGCGAGATCGAACTCATGAACCTCGCTGGTCCCCTGACCGGCCTGGAAATGATGACCCCGGCAGGCAGCAAGGCGACGACGCCCAACTTCTTTGAGCGCGGGGCCTATTGGCGCAATACCATCGTACGTGGCAAATCCGGCGGGGAGCTCTTGAAGGCACTCGACGAGCGGATGGACAAGAACGTGAAGAACGAAGGTGCGATCCTGTTTGCCCAGGTTTTCGACGAGGTTGCAAACGAGATGGCCGCGGGGCGCTGAGTGTGTCGGGTGGTTACGCTCTCCAGCCCCGGGCTCCATAGAACAGGATGTAGAGGTAGGCTGGGATGGCGATCAGCGCATAGGCGGTCTGGAAATTGATTTGCTCTTTGAGAAGCGCAAACGCATAGGGCATCAGGGCGCCGCCCGCGATGGCCATGATCAGAAACGCGGACCCGGTCTCCGTGTGGCGGCCGAGACCCCGTATCGCCAGGGGAAAGATGGCCGGCCACATCATGGCGTTTGCAAACCCCAGGCTCGCGATGAAGGCGACAGAGGTGTAGCCGCTGGTCGACGTCGCACCAAGCGTCAAGACGATGCCGAGTGCCGCCGAAATTGCCAGATAGCGCTCCTGAGTGATGAAGCGAGGGATGATCGCCAGTCCGAAGAGGTAGCCTGCCACCATCGCGGCCAGCGTATACGACGTGAAGAACTTGGTATCGTTGAGCGACAGACCGAAGCCCGTTCCGTAAAGGCCGATCGCATCGCCTGCCATCACTTCCACGCCCACATAGAGGAACAGGCACACCACACCGAGCCACAGGTGCGGGAATGAGAAAATGCTGCGCTCACTCTCGTTCTGGCGAGGTCCGTCGTTGACGGTCGCGGGAAGGACATCCGGCAATCGGGAGCGCAAGATCCATACGCCCAACAGGGCGAGTAAGCCGGCCATCACCAGATAGGGGGCGTACACGCGCGCTGCGAATGCATCGAGGATCACCTCGCGGGATTGCGGATCAGCCGCATTTTTGACCTGATCCTCGAAGTTGTCGAAACCCGCAAGCACCAGGACACCGAACACAAACGGCGCGATCACGCCGGCGAGCTTGTTGCAAATGCCCATGACAGCGATGCGCCGTGCCGCACTCTCAATAGGACCAATGATGCTGATGTAGGGATTGGCTGCCGTCTGGAGCAGTGAGAGCCCCGCGCCGATCACGAACAGTCCGGTGAGCGCACCACCATAGGCGCGCATCGTCGTGAAGTGACCGAACAGAACCGCGCCGGTCGCCATCACAAACAGGCCGATCGCCATGCCTTGCTTCATGCCTGTACGGCGCAGAATGACAGCAGAAGGCAGCGCCAGAAAGAAATACGACAAGTAGAATGCCATCGGGATCAGAAAGGCCCCGACGTCGTCGAGGTCGAAGGCGAGTTTGGCGAATGAGATGAGCGGGCCATTCAGCCACGTCACGAAGCCGAAGATGAAGAACAAAAGCCCGATGGTCAGGATCGGCCCGAGCGCCTCCGAGGGGGGCTCGTCTGGCATAGATCTCACTATCATGGATGTTCCCGCGTTCTGTCCCGCCAGGGACGTTAGGGGAGGAGATCCCCCGATGCACGCGGGAACTCAGTGAACTGGTGAACTCCCGCTTTCAAGGGTTTTTTGGCTTTGGCGAGAGCATCTTGCGAGCCTTGCCGTTGGTCGGGGTGTGTCTATCGGCCCATTGCCTGTCTCAGAGCCCTCAGCCATGCTTGCGTGTCCAGCGGTGACTGGTTGCTCCTGTCCCGCCCCGATGCGCGGTCGGGCCGCCATCATGCAAGAGGCGCAAAAGCATGACCCGTTCGTTCTCTGGCAGCTATCCGATCGAGACCCGTGAAGGAGAAATCGAGCGGCTGTTGACGCAAAGCGCGGCCATGGAGCCCGATGCGCGCGCCATGCTCGATCTGATCGGCCTTGAGCCGGGGGCAAGGTGCCTCGATGTGGGTTGCGGGCCCGGCGGCATCACGGCGTTGATGAGCGAGATGGTGGGCGAGACGGGCCATGTCATCGGCCTCGACCGCAATCCCGCATTTCTCGAATTTGCCCGCGTGCGTGCGCCGGCCAACGTCTCGTTTGTTCAAGGTGATGCCTTCGCTGCCGACCTGCCCGACGGCCAGTTCGATCTGGTGCACATGCGCTTCGTGGCAAGCACGTCGGGCGATCCTGAGCGTCTGATCAAGGAGGCCGCGCGCCTTTCCCGGCCGGGAGGCGTCGTCGCCTTGCAAGAGCCAGATGCCTCGAGCCTCACCTGCTATCCGCCCCATCCGGCGTGGGACGCATTGAAAGCGGCTCTGATCGGCGCCTTCCGCGGTGTGGGCGCGGACCTGGAACTCGCGCGCCGGCTCTATTTCGTCGTTTGCAGGTGCGGTCTTGAAGGCGTCGCCTATCGAACCTCGGTGCTCGCCGTGCGTGCCGGCGACCCGATGGCGGACTATCTTCCTTCGACGGTTGAATCACTCCGCGGCGCTATCCTCAAATTGGACCTGATGAGCGTGGACGAGCTTGACGCCGCGCTTGCAGCCTGCCGGGTTCATCTTGCTCAGCCCGAGACATCCTTCACGATGTATACCGTCGCGCAGGTGTGGGGACGAGCTTAAACCGGCGCCCATCTGATGGGGGCACCGGTTCAGGGTGGAACCGAACGGGGTCAGACCCCTAAGAAGGGGTCTGACCCCAAACAGGGTGGGGCGGCGACCGCGCCGTGATGTGCCAAGGCTAGGCCTTGCAGGCGACCTGCGTCGCGCGGCAGGTCGTCACGATGCCCTGATACTTGCAGCTCACCTTGGCGGACCCACGCGCCTTGCGCCCGGCCCACATATTCGACTGATGGAGCGATTCCTTTGCGAGCAACGTGGCGACGTCCTTGGTGATGGCCGTCGCGCTGCCAGCGGCGCGCACGCAATGTTTGCCTGCCAGTGCGGGTGTGGCCAGCATGGACAGACCGGCACAAACGCTGGCGAAAACTCCGAGCAATGCTGAGTTCTTCATGGTTTCCTCCGCTGGTGGAATAACTGCATCTCCAACTATGCGCGCTTCGATCCTTCCGTCAAAGCGGGCCGCACACGCTGCAGGGGCGGCAGAGACGATTCTCGCCGACTGTGGTGCCGAGGTCACGTTGCCGCAACCGGGCCCCGGCGCACCGCGGTGTCACAGTTCTTGTGTGCAATGTGTTTAGAACAGCTCCGCGTCCAAACCATCGCCGGAGGTGCTCCATGACCGTCGTGACACCCGTTTTACGCCAGGGCCGCGTTGTCGACCTGACCGGATTGCGGGGCCTCATTGTCGGAATCGCCAATGACAGCAGCATTGCGTACGGCTGCGCGCGTTCCATGCGCGAGGCCGGGGCGACGTTGGCTGTCACGTACCTGAATGCCAAGGCGGAGCCTCATGTCCGCCCGCTGGCCGAAGATCTCAACTGTCCGATCATTGTTCCCTGTGACGTCAGGGAGGCCGGCCAGCTGGAAGCCGTATTCGACGAGATTGGGCAATCGTGGGGCCGCCTCGATTTCGTGGTGCACGCCATCGCATTTGCGCCGCGCGAGGACCTGCATGCCCGGGTCGTCGATTGCTCACGCAATGGGTTTCTGATGGCGATGGATGTGTCGTGTCATTCCCTGATCCGGATGACGGCACTCGCCGAGCCGCTCATGAGCGCTGGCGGCAGCATTATTACCGTTTCCTTCTATGGAGCGGAGAAAGTCGTGCCCCATTACAACCTGATGGGGCCCGTGAAGGCTGCCTTGCAGTCCACGGTTCGCTATCTCGCGGCGGAATTGGCGCCATCCGGCATCCGCGTGCATGCGGTCTCGCCAGGGGCCATCCGTACGCGCGCGGCGAGCGGCATATCGCGATTCGACGAGCTGCTCGAGCGGGAGGCGCGTGATACCCCGCAACATCAGTTGGCCGACATCTGCGACGTTGGCGCGATGGCAGCATTTCTGGCGAGCCCTGCGTCGGCAAGGCTGACCGGGCTCGTCGTTCCAGTTGATGGCGGCCGCCACGTCATGTCGTAAGGCAGAGCGATCGCTAAAGTGCGCCTTTGCGCGCATTTCCCTTTATGGCCACTTCACCACGGGCGGCATCGAGGACAGGATGCTCTCCACGTTGCCCCCCGTCTTGAGGCCGAACATGGTGCCGCGGTCGTAGAGCAGATTGTATTCCACGTAGCGGCCGCGCCGGATCAATTGCTCTTCACGGTCGGCGTCGGTCCAGGGCGTCGTCCAATTGCCGCGCACGAGCATCGGATAGACGCTCAGGAACGCACGGCCGACGTCCTGGGTGAAGGCGAATGCCGCCTCCCAGCCGCCCTCCTCCTCGGACGGCGTCAGATAATCGTAGAAAATTCCGCCAATGCCGCGCATCTCTTTGCGGTGGGGCAGATAGAAATACTCATCGCACCACTCCTTGAAGCGCTTGTAGTCGGCAATGTCGTGGGGAGTGCAGGCGCCATACATGGCGGCGTGGAAGGCCAAAGTATCGGCATCCGACTGAGTGCGCCGGCGCGTGAGCACCGGCGTGAGATCCGCGCCGCCGCCGAACCACCATTTCGATGTGACGACCATGCGTGTGTTCATGTGCACGGCAGGTACATGCGGGTTGTGCATGTGGGCGATCAGGGAGATGCCGGAGGCCCAGAACCGGGGGTCTTCCTCCGCACCAGGGATCTGCTTGCGGAATTCGGGTGCGAACTCCCCATACACGGTGGACGTATGCACGCCGACCTTCTCAAACACGCGCCCGTGCATGAGTGACATCACACCACCACCCAGATCAGCGGCCGGATCATCTCCGGCATGGTCGGCCCGGTTCCATGGCGTGCGCACGAAGCGTCCCGCCGGCAACGGGGACGTCTCAGTTCCATCCGGCAGATCATCCTCCAGCTTCTCGAAGGCCGCGCAGATGTCGTCGCGCAAGGTCTCAAACCAGTCGCGCGCGCCGGTTTTCATGGCCGTCAGCGTGGAATGCGGGGGAAGGGGCATGGAGTGTTGACCTCGGGTGTCGATTTGATGAGGGGCAGGTCTTGGGCTATGTCACGGTTTTGACCATGCAGCCTGCCATTACGGCAAGCGGGACTTCAATCTTGTGGTTCGCCCCCCCTGAGGGAGCCAGGTGCTCCTTAGACCATTGGCCCCACAAGCATGGTCTCACGACGGATAACGGAAAGGAAAAAGCCTGCGCAACGTGTTGCCGGCTTCCTGAATGCGCATGATCGACAGGTTTTTCCGATGGCTGGAGGCCCGGCGCACGCCATTTCCGGAGACGGCGCCGGAGATGCCGCCTGCGCAATTCTGGCCATTTATCGTCCACTATACCCGGCCCTTCTGGCCCCTGCTGGGGGCCTCGGCACTTCTGGCCGCGACTGTGGCTCTGATCGAGGTTTCGCTCTTCACGTTCCTGGGCAACCTCGTCGACTGGCTCGCCGTGGCCGACAGAGAAACGTTCTGGCAGACCCATGGGACGTTCCTCATGGCGATGTCGGCGGTCGTCTTGTTGGCGCTGCCGGTACTCAAGCTCGTCTATGAAGCGGTGGTCCATCAGGGTCTCATGGGCAACTTTGCCATGCGCACGCGCTGGCAAGCCCATCGCTGGGTGCTGCGTCAGTCCCTGGCCTATTTCCAGAACGATTTCGCCGGACGCATTTCCGCAAAAGTGCTGCAGACCGCGATGGCCGTGCGCGACGTCGTCATGACCATGGCGGAGGTGCTCGTCTACGTTTCGGTCTATTTCCTTGGCGCCGTGATCGCGTTTGCTGCGACGGACTGGCGGCTGTCGGCGCCCATGCTCATCTGGCTGGCCGGCTATCTCCTGGCGATGAGGTACTTCGTGCCCAAGCTGGGGCGCGTTTCGGCCGAACAGGCCGACGCGCGGGCCATGATGACGGGCCGGATCGTCGATAGCTACACCAACATTGCAACGGTCAAGATGTTCGCCCACGCCGATCGCGAGGACGGCTACGCCCGCGAAAGCATGGAGGGGTTTCTCGACACGGTCTACCGGCAGATGCGCCTTGTGACCTGGCTCACGTTCTCGCTCAATCTGCTCAATGCATTCCTCTTATTTTCGGTCGCGGCCCTATCCATCTGGTTGTGGTCGATCAATGCGGTCACGACGGGCGCCATCGCGCTCACCGTCGGGCTCGTGCTGCGGCTTCAGGGCATGGCGCATTGGATCCTGTGGGAGGTTGCAGGACTTTTTGAGAACATCGGCGTGGTGCGCGATGGCATCGAGGGCCTCGCGCGCGAGCGATCCGTGACAGATGAACCCGATGCGGTGCCCCTGAATGTTGCGCTGGGCGAAATTCGCTACGAAGCCATACACTTCGACTACGGCCGTCTCCGGCCGCCGAACGTATCAGGACAGCGAGCCAGCCGCGATTCGGCCCCCGTGATCGATGATCTGACCCTCACCATTACGGCAGGCGAGAAGGTGGGGCTGGTCGGGCGCTCGGGCGCCGGCAAGTCGACGCTTGTCAGCGTGCTGTTGCGCTTCCACGATCTGCAGTCCGGCCGGATTTTGATCGATGGGCAGGACATCGCCAAGGTCACTCAGGAGAGCTTGCGGTCCCACATTGGAATGGTGACCCAGGACACCTCGCTGCTTCATCGCTCAGTTCTGGAAAACATCGTCTACGGCCGTCCGGATGCCACGCGCGCCGACGCCATCGAGGCTGCGCGACGGGCACACGCCCACGAATTCATCGAGGGGCTTGCCGATCAGAACGGGCGGACGGGCTATGATGCGCACGTCGGTGAGCGCGGCCTGAAGCTGTCGGGCGGTCAGCGCCAGAGGATTGCGATCGCCCGCGTGCTGTTGAAGAACGCACCGATCCTCATTCTCGACGAGGCAACAAGCGCACTCGACAGCGAGGTGGAAGCGGCCATCCAGGAGAGTCTGATGGAACTCATGGCCGGCAAAACGGTCATCGCCATCGCCCACCGGCTGTCGACGATTGCAGCCATGGATAGGCTCGTGGTCATGGACCAGGGGCGCATCGTGGAAACGGGCTCTCACTCCGACCTGCTGCTGCGCGGCGGCCTTTATGCCGATCTGTGGAAGCGCCAATCCGGCGGGTTCCTTGCGAAAGAGGCGGCCGAGTAGGCGCCGTTTCCTTGAGACAAATCGGCTCGATTGAGCTGGATCAATGAGCACACGCAGCATCGTGGCAATTTCGGCGCGATACTTGCGCCGCGAGTGGCCGAAGCTTGGTCGCAGGGGGCGGTGGGCTGGTGCGGCAGGAGGAGGATTTCGGCGATGATGAAGTTGGCGCTGCTCATTTGGATCATGCTCGGGATCACGGTTGCAGGCGCGTTTGCGGTTGTCGTGCTCTCGGTTCCCGCTCTGGCCCGTGAAGCGGAGTTGACGCTCCCCTGGGTGGCTCTGGCTGGTTTCGTGGCGGCCATTCCGGTCTCAATTTTCATTGCGCGGCGGATTCTGGCCCAGGACTCCAAAAAAGCCTGACGTTGATCGAGCCCGAAATGATGGACCCGTTCAGTTCGGTGGGGCTGCTCATGTGGTCTGGGCCATTCGGTTGTCTGGGCCGCTAGGGGTAACGTCCTGCCGGGCGTAGGGAACTTCACGGATAACCGCCGGTCTGACGCAGAGCCTCGGCCAGCGCGATGGCTGCTGCCATCGCGATATTGAGCGACCGGCGGCCCTCGACGAGGGGAATCCGCACCGTTGCATCGGCCGATTCGTGCACATGAACGGGCGCGCCAGAGCTTTCACGTCCCAGGAGAAGGGTATCGGCCGGGCGAAAGTCGAAGGCGACGTGTGAGGTTTGCCCTTGGGATGTCAGCAGAACGAGGCGCCCTGCTGAATCGGACTGTGCCCGCGCTTCCTGGAACGCCATCCATGAGAGGTGTCGCTGAACAGTCACGTGATCGGCGTAGTCGAGCCCCGCCCGCCTCAAGGCGCGGTCGCTCATATCGAATCCCGTGGGACCGATGACATCGAGAGGCACGTTGAAGCAGGCGCATAGGCGCAGGATTGCCCCGGTGTTCTGCGGTATGTCAGGCTGATAGAGCGCCAATCGCATGTCTTTGAGCCAAGTCCAGGCGTTTGAGAAAGGAGTTGGGGATAGCCGCTCAGGTTGGCCCAAAATGGGGACTTGCATCGGCCGGAGTTGAGACTAGAAGACCGGGTGCGGCCAAACGTTGCAAGGCGTTTCTGCGCGAACTACTGCGTTGCGCATCACAGTATAAGAGGCACCGAATTCTGCCCCTGGACGGCTATGAGTGGGGTCCACGGGCGGGCACTGGTCATCACGGCGGTCAAGGTCCGCAGTGGTCCGGTGCAGTGGGGGATCGACCGGTCAGGCGTGAGGATTGCGCCCGCCGAATCTATTGGAGGATCATGTGGCTTCGACAGCTGACGAGCCCAATCGCAGGGACTTCCTGATCATCGCCGGAAACGCGTTCGTGGCCGTGGGTGCGGCGGCGACGATGTGGCCGTTCGTGGCGCAGATGAACCCGGACCGCAGCGCCCAGGCGCTGGCGACGATCGAGGTTGATCTTGCTCCTGTGAAGGAAGGTCAAGCGATCACCGCCATGTGGCGGGGAAAGCCCATCTTCATCCGCCATCGCACGAAGGACGAGATCGCACGCGCCGTCACCGAAGACGCCGCACCCCTGCCCGATCCGAGCGCCCGCAATCTGGCACTGGCCGAATCCGTTCCGGCACTCGACAAGAACCGGACCAAGGAGGGCCGCGAACAGTGGCTCATCCTCGTCGGCATCTGCACCCATCTGGGCTGTATCCCCAAGGGGCAGGCACTGGGTGATGCCAAGGGTGAGTATGGCGGCTGGTTCTGCCCTTGCCACGGCTCCCACTACGACACCTCGGGGCGCATCCGCAAAGGACCGGCTCCGCGCAATATGGATGTGCCGCCGTACGAGTTCGTCGGCGATACCATGATCAAAATCGGCTAAGGGGGCATCACATGTCGGCTCACGAGTCGAACTATCAACCGACGACGCGCTTTGGAAAATGGTGGGACGAGCGCCTGCCAGTCGGGCGCATGATGCATGACCAGTTCATCGCATTCCCAACACCGCGCAATCTGAATTGGTGGTGGACGGTTGGTGGCATCCTCACCTTCTGTCTCGTTGCCCAGATCGTCACGGGCATTGTCCTGGCCATGCACTACGTCGCCAGTGCGGACGAGGCCTTCAACTCGGTCGATCACATCCGCCGCAATGTCAATTACGGCTGGCTCATTCAGCCGATGCACGCGGTCGGCGCCTCGATGTTCTTCGTTGCCGTCTACATCCACATCTTCCGCGGCCTCTACTACGGCTCCTACAAGGCCCCGCGCGAGGTGTTGTGGATCCTCGGCGTGTTCATTCTGCTGGCCATGATGGCCACCGCGTTCATGGGCTACGCGCTCCCCTGGGGGCAGATGAGCTTCTGGGGCGTGACGGTCATCACTAACCTGTTCTCGGCGCTCGACAGCATCTGGAGTGGGCTTGGCACGGCGATCACGGAATGGCTGTGGGGCGGTTATGCGGTATCGGGCGTTACGCTGAATCGCTTCTTCTCGCTGCACTACCTTCTTCCGTTCGTGATCTTCGGCCTCGTCATGCTGCATATCTGGGCTTTGCACGTCGCAGGCCAGAACAACCCGGCCGGGCTTGATATCAAGTCGAAGTCGGATTCGGTGCCGA
>CAZZPH010000032.1:0-15818 GCA_964655725.1 uncultured Hyphomicrobium sp. | reverse complement strand
TGATCGCTTCGACGCAATCCTGACCGATGCACTGTCGTGGCGCGGCTGGCTGGCGACCATCGCGCGGCTGATACCCGACCCAGCCCAGAATGAGCACGATGCCTTCGATGCAACAGACGCCCTCTACCGCGAGCATTTCGGCGTGCGCACGGACCTCACCCCCGACGATCTTGCCCGCGAAATCTCGGCCCTCGTGAGCGATCCGGAGTTGGAACGGCTGGCGGCGCTGTTCGAGACAGGCTCCCCGAGAGACCAAGGTCGTGGCGCGGTGCTGCGAGAGGCGCGCCATGCGACCGACCCACGCGCCCGTGTAGAAGCGCTTTATGATGTGTTTTTCGACAGCAAGGATAGTCCCCGCAGCTCGTTTGCCACTAAGCCTCTTTCAAAGGCGCACCCGGAACTCGAGACCACGATGCAGCACCTCCAGGCTCGCTTCTTGCACCTTTGGCAGGAAATGAAAGGCGCAGAAGCCGTGACGGCCACCATGGCCCTGACGCGTCTTGCTGACGACGTGCTCCAGCGCTACAGCGCGGCAAAGGCTGCCCGGGGCGCCCTCGACTTCGAGGACCTGATCGAGCGCACCAGGAGCCTTCTGCTGACCGCCAATTCAGCACAGTGGGTGCTCTACAAGCTCGACAGCGGCCTTGATCATATCCTCGTCGACGAGAGCCAGGACACCAGTCCCGAGCAGTGGCGCATCGTTGCCGCTCTTGCTGAGGAGTTCTTTTCGGGCGCGGGAGCAAGCGAGAGCCCACGCACTCTTTTCGCCGTCGGTGACGAGAAGCAGTCGATCTACTCGTTCCAGGGCGCAGCACCGGAAATGTTCGCCACCATGGGCCACCAATTCGCAGCCCTGGCTGATGGTGCCGGCACCGCGTTCAAGAACGTCGGGCTCGACGTCTCCTTCCGGTCGACCCGACCGGTACTGGAGACTGTCGACCGCGTCTTCTCTTCGCCTGAACTCACACCGGGCATTCCACAGGGTGCGGGCGGCGTACGCCACATTGCGAGGCGGTTCGCGCAAGCGGGAAGCTTTGAGGTGTGGCGGTCGGAACAGCACCGAGCGTCACCGGCATCGGAAGCCTTCATGCCGCTCGATGAAGAAGGCACGACGGCAACATCCGTCCGGCTCGCCAACCGTATCGCCGCGACGATCAAGGGCTGGATCGACAGCAAGTCCACACTCGCATCGCACAACCGTCCGATCGAACCGGGCGACATCCTGATATTGGTTCGCAAACGCCAGCCCTTCGCAGGCCCGATGATCGCGGCCTTGAAGTCCTTGGGGCTGCCGGTTGCAGGAGCCGACCGTCTGCGCCTGACCGCACACATCGCGGTCCAGGATCTCATATCGCTTGGCAACTTCCTCACACTTCCCGAGGACGACCTTGCACTTGCCGAAGTCCTCAAGAGCCCGATTTTTGGCCTCGACGACGACGATCTCATCGTGCTTGCACACGGACGTAAAGGGACGCTGTGGCGATCGCTGATCGATCATGCCAGCACCAACAGCCGTTTCAGCGCCGCCTGCGAGGAGTTGAAGCGCTGGCGCACAGCAGCCGATTTCACTCCGCCCTACGAGTTCTGGGCAAGCCTGCTCGACCGGGACGGTGTACGAGGGCGCCTGATGTCGCGCCTTGGCCCTGACGCCGCCGATCCGATCGACGAATTTCTCAATGTGGCGCTGACCTACGACGACAGCGCGCCTCCCTCGCTCTCAGGTTTCCTTCATGCGCTGACCAGTGAGGACCGCGAGATCAAGCGCGACATGGAACAGGCCGGGCGCGAGGTCCGCGTCATGACGGTCCACGGCGCCAAGGGGCTCGAGGCACCGATTGTCATTCTTCCCGACACATGCTCGGCACCCGTCGCCAACAATAAAGGTGGGCGCCCGATCGAACTCTTTGGCATGGCCGTGCCGGGCTCGAATGGGCAGACACCCTTCATCTGGCCGGTCAGCGGAACGTCGAAACTACCGCAGATTGTCAACGCCAACAGCAGGCGCTCCAAAATCGAAAGGGACGAAAGCGACCGGCTTCTCTACGTCGCACTCACCCGGGCACGCGATCACCTCATCGTCTGCGGCTTCGAGTCGAAAAGCGGCCGGGCGAAAGGCTGCTGGTACAATGTCATCTGCGACGCGCTCAGCATCGATCCCGAGGCACCGGGCGAGGACGACGTCCTTTATCGCAGCCAGAGCGATCAGTCAGATCCTCCGGATGGCAAGTCACGCGAAGAGCCCGCCACAACCGCTCCACTGCGCCGGCCTGCCTGGCTCGATCAGCCGGCCCCACGCGAACCAGGCACGCGCCTCCCGCTGGCGCCGTCCCGGCTCGCACCTTACGAGCCGGATGACGAAGGCGATCCGCGACCAGTCGAGCCGATCAGGCCGCCATTGTCAGAACCGCCGTCGCTCTCTCCTGCGCGCGGGATTACGACCGACAGGTTTTTGCGCGGAACGCTGACCCATCTCCTGCTCCAGCATCTGCCCGAAATCGCGGTGGACAGCCGCCAGCAGGCCGCCGAAACGCTGCTTCGGCATCGCGCGCCGCATTTGCCTGCGCGGACTCGAACAAGCATCGCCACAGAGACACTTGCCGTCCTGCACGATAGAAATTTCTCGGCGCTCTTTGGGCCGGCGAGCCGCGCTGAAGTCCCGATCGTGGCGGAGATCCCCGACCCGCAGAACAGGCGCCCGCCCTTGCGACTGACGGGCGAAATCGACCGGCTGGCGGTCACGGACGATGCGGTGCTGATCGTCGACTACAAAACCAACCGCGGCGCACCTGTTGCCGTCGACCAGGTGGCGGACGTCTACATCTTCCAGCTCGCAGCCTATCGTCTTGCTGTGCAACAGATTTTTCAAAACCACACGGTTCGCGCGCTGCTGCTGTGGACCGAGGTGCCACTGCTGATGGAGCTGCCCTCGATGCTTCTCGACCGATATACCCAGCGGCTGTGGCAGCTCGATCAGGACCTTCTTGACGGACCGGGGCGGCATTCCTAAGTCTGCCCGACACGGCAACCGCCCGAACCGTCGCGGAGCAATCGTCCACGCACGGTGACCGGCCCCCCAGGAGTGCTCTTGACATGGCCAACACCCCCAGCGTTTCCGACAGTACCTTCGAGCAGGAAGTTCTGCGATCGGCCGAACCGGTCGTGGTCGACTTCTTCGCTGAATGGTGCGGCCCGTGCAAAGCCATGGCTCCGGCACTCGATCAGGTTGCAGCCGAAATGCAGGGCAAGGTGAAGATCGTCAAGTTGGACATCGACAAGAACCCAGCGATTACGGAGAAGTATGCGATCCGCGCGGTCCCGACTCTGATCGTCTTCAAGGGCGGCGAGGTGGCCGCACGCCATTCGAGTGCCCTTGTTCAGAAGAAGAAGCTTGAAGACTGGGTGAACGAATCCGTCGCTTGATAAGGGGCGGATCGGCGAGCCCTGCACGGGAAGACAACAGGAGGCCGCAGGTGTCGAACACCTTGCGGCCTTCATCCACTTCAAGCCGTTCTTGAATCAGCGCCTGCTCTCAATTGCCCTGCGCGACCACGCCCTCCTGAAGCGCCAGAACGTGACCAGCCAGATAGAGCGACCCACACACAAGGATGCGCTTGGGCGCAGGGCTCGACTGCTCGATCCGCCGCAAGGCTTCGTCGACATCGCTGGCGCTCTCCGCGGGCACATCGATACGATGAGCGACGTCAGCAAGGGCCTCGGGCGAATAGGGGCTCTCGTGCGCGCCGGGGATCGGCACGGTCACGATGGAGCGCACCAAACCGCGAAAAGGCGCCAGAAAGCCCGCAGCATCCTTCAGGCCCAGCATGCCGACAACCAGATGAACAGGCTTGGGACTGCGCTCCTCCAGATCGGCGAGGGACTGCGCAAGCATGATACCCGCAGCAGGATTATGGCCGCCGTCGAGCCACAGCTCCGAGCCCGGCCGCAACAGTGCAGGCAGTGGCCCATGGTCCAGACGCTGCAGCCGGGCAGGCCAGCGCATTGAAACCAGTCCTCGCTCGATAGCCCGCTCGTTGATCGCCAGGCCCGGCAATTCCAGCGCGGCGGCAACCGCTGTCCCCGCATTCACGATCTGATGCCGGCCGATGAGCCCGGGCAGCGGCAGATCGAGAACCCGTGACGGCGTCTGCACAACGAGGCGGCCGTTCTGCTCGAAGGCATCGAAGTCCTCTCCCCATACGACCAGCGGAGCGCCACAGCGCGATGCAACGGACCGCACCGTTTCCAGCGCTTCCTCGGGCTGCTGGGAAATGACGGCACGCACGCCGCGTTTGAGTATGCCTGCTTTTTCGCCCGCGATATCGGCAAGCGTCGGGCCGAGCTTTTCCGCGTGATCCATCGCGATCGGCGTGATGACCGACAGGGCAGGTTTCGCCACCACATTTGTAGCATCAAGCCGCCCGCCCAGCCCGACCTCGAGGAGGAGCACGTCGGCAGGTGACTCGGCGAAGGCAAGAAACGCTGCCGCCGTCGTGATCTCGAATTGGGTTATGTCGTCACCGTCGTTCACGGCCTGGGTGCGCTGGAGCACATCGACCAGAGCATCTTCGCCAATCGGACGTGTCGCTCCGTCTGACCCCGCAAGCTCTATGCGTTCATGAAACCTGACGAGATGAGGCGAGGTGTAGACGTGCACACGCAAACCAGATGCGATCAGCATCGCCTTCAGAAATGCCGTCGTCGATCCCTTGCCGTTGGTGCCCGCCACATGCACGACCGGCGGCAGGCGCTCGTGCGGCGAGCCAAGCTTGGCCAGCAGCCGCTCAATGCGGCCCAAAGAAAGATCGATAAGCTTCGGATGCAAAAGCTTCAGGGCGGCGAGAAGCCGATCACTGTCGTGCATGTCCCGGCCCTCTGTCTCCGGCTGGCAAATCAGGCGGGCTGCCGTTGGCTGACGTTGAGCAATGCCAACTCATGAGCCGTCCATGACGTGCGGCGGCGGCAACCTGACGCTCTAGATGCCTCGTCGCGTGCCGGAGTGCCCCCCCGTCGTTTCGCGCCTCGGCCCACTGTCGTCGCGGTGCTCCAGCTTCTTATGCGGGAACCGCTCTCCCTCCGCAACCGGCTCAGCCTCGGCGACAAGCATACCACGCATCCGCTCACCTTCCTCGCTTGGCTGTCCGTTCACATGGGCGCCATTCACGTCGGGGCCGGTCGCCAATCCCTGAGACGCCTCCATACTCGACATGAAAACCCGGCACAGACGGGCAAGGGTCTCGCGCAACTTATGACGGTGCACCACCAGATCGATCATGCCGTGATCAAGAAGGTATTCCGAACGCTGGAACCCATCGGGAAGCTGCTCCCGGATCGTCTGCTGGATCACGCGCGGACCAGCAAAGCAGATGAGCGCGCCGGGCTCGGCAATATGGATGTCTCCGAGCATCGCATAAGAGGCTGTCACACCGCCCGTCGTAGGATCGGTCATCACGACGATATAGGGCAGACCTGCCTCGCGCAGCCTTTGCACGGCGATCGTCGTGCGCGGCATTTGCATCAGCGAAAGAATGCCCTCCTGCATGCGCGCGCCACCCGAGGCAGCGAAAAGAATGAACGGTGTGTGCCGCTCCACAGCTCTGAGAAGCCCTGTGATTACAGCTTCACCCGCCGCCATGCCAAGCGAGCCGCCCATGAAGTCGAAATCCTGAGCGGCGGCTACGACATTGCGGCCTTCAAGCAGACCCTCGCCCACCAGCACCGCATCATCGAGGTTCGTTTTCGATTTGGCATCCTTGAGCCGGTCGGTGTAGCGCCGCCCATCACGGAAACGAAGTGGATCAAGCGGAACACTGGGAACCGGGACGGTCTCGAATACGCCCTCATCAAACAGCGCTGTTAGACGCTGCTTGGCGCCCATCCTCATGTGGTAGCCCGAACCAGGCACCACAAACTGGTTGGACTCCAGGTCCTTGTAGAAGACCATCTGCCCACTCTCCGGGCACTTGACCCAGAGATTGTCCGGCACCTCGCGCTTCGTGGTGAGGAAGCTGCGGATCTTCGGCCTGACGACGTTGTTGATCCAGTTCACGCTTGGAGACTCCTCGAGGGTCGGTCGTAACGGGCGGAACGGCAGACTGCGGGCGATCAGCGCTTATCCTAAGTCCTGCCGTCCGAAAACTCGGTGCGCTACTTTCAGGGGCTTCACTACCGTACCGGCAGGATGCTCGCCAAGTTGGACACGCTCTGGCCTGCAACGCCCATCGCACACCCGATCTTTACGACCACATGGCCTGCTTCAGGCGCCATTCAAGGCCCCACTCAGACTTTGTACCAGTTGTAGAACCCCCGGCACCGTCTTGCCAGTGGCATTTCCGCGCTCATCAAGGCTATCGGCGATCACCGTAACAAGTGCCGACCCGACCACCACACCATCGGAATACTCCGCCAACTCTTTAGCTTGATTTGGTTTTTTTACACCAAAGCCCACCGCGACGGGCAGATCGGTGCGGTTGCGGATGCGCGCGACCTGGCGGGCCACGTCGCTCGCGACCGGAGCCGCAGCGCCTGTTATTCCGGCAATCGAAACATAGTAAACGAACCCTGACGTGTTCGCGAGCACCGCCGGCAGGCGATTTTCGTCCGTGGTCGGCGTTGCCAGACGGATGAAATTCAGCCCACGTTCGAGAGCAGGAAGGCACAGCTCCTCATCGGCTTCAGGCGGCACATCGACGACGATCAGCCCGTCAACACCAGCAGCGACAGCGTCATCGAGGAATCGCTGGTTCCCATAGACGTATATGGGATTGTAGTAGCCCATCAGCACGATCGGCGTTGTCGTGTCCGCTTCACGGAATGCCCGCACCATCGCCAGGGTCTTGATCATATTTTGCCCGTTCTTGAGGGCTCTGAGCGATGATGCCTGAATGGCGGGGCCATCGGCCATCGGGTCCGAGAACGGCATGCCGAGTTCGATGATGTCAGCGCCAGCGGCGGGCAGACCGGCCAGAATTTTCAAACTCGTCTCGTAGTCCGGATCGCCCGCTGAAATGAACGTCACGAGCGCGGTTCGGCCCTCGGCCTTCAGTTTTGCAAATCGGGCATCGATGCGGGTGGGTTGCGGCATGTCTCGATTCGTCCTGTGATGCGGGGCGTGGGTCGCAAGGCGCCCGTCAACGTGCGCCCGCCTAGCGCTCGGTACGCAACCCGGCCACGATCGTCAATTGCACTCTTCGCCATCCAGCGCGACGGGAAATTCAACGATCGGCCGCAAATCTTCGAAGTGATGCTCGACTCACCACTCTTGCCTAGATCTTCAATCCCAACGCCTTGGCGACTGTGAACAGGTCCTTGTCGCCACGGCCGCACAGGTTCATCACCAACAGGTTGTCCTTGGGCAAGGTGGGGGCAAGCTTCATGACGTGAGCCAGTGCGTGACTGGGCTCGAGCGCCGGAATGATGCCTTCCATGCGCGTGCAGAATTGCAAGGCGTCGAGCGCCTCTGTGTCGGTAATCGCGACATAGCTGACGCGGCCCGTGTCCTTGAGCCAGGCGTGCTCGGGGCCGACGCCCGGATAATCCAGACCGGCAGAAATCGAGTGACCTTCAAGGATCTGCCCATCGCTATCCTGCAGGAGGTATGTGCGGTTTCCATGCAGGACGCCGGGCGCGCCGCCATTCATGGACGCGGCATGACCGTTCGCGACATCGAGACCGTGGCCACCTGCTTCGACGCCATAAATGGCAACATCCTTGTCGTCGAGGAAGGGATGAAAGAGACCAATCGCGTTTGATCCCCCACCGATACAGGCGACCAGTGTATCGGGGCCGCGGCCCTCCATGGCCATCATCTGCGTGCGTGTCTCATTGCCGATGACGGACTGGAAATCGCGCACCATGGCAGGATAGGGATGAGGTCCAGCTGCAGTTCCGATCAGGTAGTACGTGTCCGAGACATTAGTCACCCAGTCTCGCAGAGCCTCGTTCATGGCATCTTTCAGGGTTCCAGCTCCGGCCGTCACCGGATTAAGCTTGGCCCCCAGCAGCTTCATGCGCGCAACATTGGGCGCCTGACGTTCCACGTCGGTGGCGCCCATGTAGATCTCGCACGGCAATCCATACTTTGCGCACACGGTGGCAACCGCAACACCGTGCTGACCAGCGCCGGTCTCGGCAATGATGCGAGTTTTGCCCATGCGCTGTGCAAGCAGGATCTGGCCCAGGCAATTGTTGATCTTATGCGAGCCCGTGTGATTGAGTTCGTCGCGCTTGAAATAAATCCGCGCGCCGCCCAGCTCGTCCGTCATGCGCTCGGCGAGGTACAGCGGGCTCGGCCGGCCGGAATAATGCGCGTTGAGCCGGTCGATCTCGCCTTGAAACGCGGGGTCCGCCTTCGCCGCATCATAAGCGCGTTCCAGATCCAGGATCAGCGGCATGAGTGTCTCGGCGACGAACCGCCCGCCGAAAAGGCCGAAGAAGCCCTTGTCATCCGGCCCCGTGCGGAAGCTGTTCAGCTTGGCATCGCCACCCCGGCCCGTATTCGTCGCCATATGAGCCTCTCTTGTCTCTCGTGTGCCCCTTACTTCCGGCACGGCTACACTTGCTTAGCTTCCTTCGCATTGCGAAGGAAGCGGCGGATCAACTCAGGTGACTTCACGCCAGGAGCCGTCTCCACGCCTGACGAGACGTCGACGATGTTCGCGCCCGTGCACTCGATCGCAGCCACGATGTTGTCAGGCGTCAGACCACCGGCCAGAGCAAACGGCATACGCCCCTTGACAGCCTCCAGAATGTGCCAATCGAACGAGAGCCCGTTGCCTCCCGGCAGGTTCATCTGAGGATCAGGCTTGGCGTCGTAGAGAATGATATCGGCGGCGCTTCCCGGTGAGACGTACGAGCGCCCCGCTTCGGCATCGGCGGCCGTTGCGACCGCAAGCGCCTTGATGAGGGGCAGCCCCCAGCGCGCGCGCACCTGCCTGACGCGCTCGATGGACTCAGTCCCATGCAACTGGAGCATGTCGGGCTCGACGTCGCGCACGATGCGCGTCAATTGATCGTCGTCCGCATCAACGACAAGAGCCACGACCTTGCACCGGCCGCCGCGTGGCACTTGATCGCGCAACAGACGCGCACGCGCCGTATCCACATTGCGCGGGCTCTTTGCGAAGAAAACGAGCCCCACGAAATCAGCCCCGCCATCGAGCGAAGCCTGGAGCGCCGCCTCGCTGGTAATCCCGCAGATCTTTGCAAGCACGGTCATGGTGATGCAGCTTTGAAATAACAATCGGCTTCTGGCGTGCTCACGGCAATGACGACAGGTCGATCACCGGCCAGGATGCCGAAGCACGCTTGAGCGCCAGAAATCCTGCCTGTCCGTTGACTGAGCCGCGCCCGGGATCCGGCGTCAAGCCGCATCCTGCGCCCTCGGCAGCGCAACGGGGCGCCCTCGCGCGGCAACGCTCGCATCACGCTCACGTACCAGCCTGTCAGCTTCCGCATGCCAACGCCGCGCCTCTGCATCACGCTGGCGGGCCTGACGGCGGTAGCGGCGCTGGCTGGCCCAGGTTGCGATGCCCCCCAACATGACGCCAGCGATCAACGCGCCCAGCAGATGCATGTAGAACGGCAATGCTATCGCAAGAGCTGGCGCCTCGGGCCGGAAAGGATCGAGCACCAGTTCCACCGTATGCCTGTTGGCGATCGACAGTGCGATCAGCAGCGCTGCCATCGGAAAGGCCACAAGCAGGGTCACGATGCGTTTGAGCACGGGTGGTCCGTCCTTCTCGATCTGGGCCTCACCAACGCACCACGCCTGGAGCCGTCCGTGTTGGACCCGTCTCAGCGCACAGAGTGGCCCGCATCGTTCAGGCGATCACGCAACTCTTTACCCGTCTTGAAGAAGGGTACGAATTTTTCCTCGACCGAGACCGGTGAACCCGTCCGCGGATTACGCCCTTGTCGAGCCGCACGATGCTTGACCGTAAATGCGCCAAATCCTCGGAGCTCAACGCGATCGCCGCGCGACAAGGCATCCACAATCTCATCGAACACGACGTTGACGATGCGCTCCACATCGCGATGATAGAGATGAGGGTTCGCAGTCGCGATCTTCTGTATGAGCTCTGACTTGATCACGGGTGCCCCCGAATGTGCTGTTTTTCAATCACTTTTCGGAAGGGTGCCAAACCGAGATCAAACCGTCAAGCCCCACTGTGCCCCCCCGGCCCGCCCGGGCTGCCAGTTGGGCCAGATCGCCGGCGCCCTCGCCAAACAGCCCACCGGCCATCCAGGCGAGCGTAGCGGACAGGCCCCAGGACGCCTCCCGCTCCGGCTTCCAGGTGACGAGCTTGAGATCTTTCGGCACGCCCTTTTCGTCCTCGAGCCAGCGCCGGGCTTCCCGTTCGCCCCCGATTTCGTCAATCAGCTTATTGGCGTGGGCCTCCCGCCCAGAAAACACCCGTCCAGCTTCCAGGCCAGGGACGTCGGCGAGCCTGATCCCGCGGCGCTGCTCCACAAGGCTCGTAAACCAGCGGAATCCATCGTCGATCATGGACTGCATGACAGCCCGGGAGGTTTCATCCACCGGCGCAAAGGGAGAGGGTGCCGCTTTCAGTTCGCCACTTTTCACCTCGTTCATCTTGATGCCGAGCTTTGTCAGGAGTTCGCTGACCTCGGGCCACTGGGCGATAACCCCGACAGAGCCGGTAATCGTGTTGCCGCGCGCGACGATGTAGTCGGTTCCGAGCCCGACGATGTAGCCTGCCGAGGCCGCCACCGTGCCGAACTGGGCGACGACGGGCTTCTTGGCGGCCACCGCGCGCAGTTGCTCGAACAATGCTTCACCGCCGGTCGTCGTTCCGCCGGGACTGTTCACGAACACAAGGACCCCGGCAACCTTGTCGGACTCGCTGATCTTCTTCAGCATCTCCAACTGGTCGCGATCCTCCGAAATCGTCCCCTCGATCACAACGCGGGCGATGTGCTTGGTCGTGACAAGTCCACCCAGGCGATCCGCGCCCATCGCAAGCGCTCCCACGCCGAGCGCCAGCCCCGTGATCGCGAGGCCTCTCCAAAGGCTGAGGCGCCGCCGCATTTGACGGCGGTCGAGCACGGTTTCGGTTTCTTGGGACATTCCAGGGTTACTCCGTCGGATCATGAGGCCGAATGCAGCGCGCTCAACCCGGGAATTCGGTTGATGCGCTGTTAATCCAGGACACGAGCAGGCAAATAACGGGCCGCCGCGTGAAACTCGATTCCTGCTCCAGAAAAGCGGAAATGCGCGGCGCATTCAAGGCGCCGCGCATCCTGTGTCTCGTAACGGGACAGCCGAGAGGACAGCTTACTCGTTCTCGTCGTCGTCGGCATCCTCGCTGCGCTTCTTGATCGCGGCTTTGAAGATGTCGCCCAGAGAGGCTCCCGAGTCGGAGGACCCGTACTGTGCGACGGCCTGCTTCTCCTCTGCGATTTCCAGCGCCTTGATGGAAACGGTGATGCGGCGAGCGGCCTTGTCTGCGGTCATCACAGCCGCGTCGACCTTCTGGCCAACGGTGAAACGCTCCGGCCGCTGGTCGGAACGGTCCCGCGAAAGGTCCGAACGCTTGATGAAGGTGGTAATGTCGCTGTCGGCGATTTTCACCTCGATACCGTTCTCCTGGACGGCAACGACCTCGCAGGTCACTGTATCGCCCTTCTTATAGCGGGCCAGCGTGTCGGCCGGGTCGCCGGCCAATTGCTTAATGCCGAGCGACACACGCTCCTTCGAGCTGTCGACGTCGAGCACCACGGCTTTCACCGTGTCGCCCTTCTTGTAATCCTTGATCAGTTCATCGCCCGGACGCGACCAGTCAAGATCCGACAGGTGCACCATCCCGTCGATGCCGTTATCGAGACCGATAAACAGGCCAAACTCGGTGATGTTGCGGATCGGACCCTCGACGATCGTGCCCTTAGGATGGGCAGTGAGGAATGCATCCCAGGGGTTGTCCTGGGTCTGCTTGAGACCAAGCGAAATGCGGCGCTTGTTGGGATCGACTTCCAGAACCTGCACATCGACCTGCTGGGACGTCGAAACGATCTTGCCGGGGTGGACGTTCTTCTTGGTCCAGCTCATCTCGGAGACGTGGATCAGCCCCTCCACACCGGGTTCCAGCTCCACGAAGGCACCATAGTCGGCGATGTTGGTCACCGAACCCGACAGACGCGCGCCAACAGGGTACTTGGCCTCGATCGTCGACCAGGGGTCCGACTGGAGTTGTTTCATGCCCAGCGAAATGCGCTGTGTGTCGGGATTGATACGAATAATCTGCACCTTGACCGTATCGCCGACATTCAGGATTTCGGAGGGATGATTGACGCGCCGCCACGCCATGTCGGTGACGTGCAGCAGTCCATCGATTCCGCCCAGATCGATGAAAGCACCGTAATCGGTGATGTTTTTGACGAGGCCATCAATGACTTGGCCCTCACCGAGGCGCGACACGATGTCGGCACGCTGCTCGGCGCGGGTCTCTTCCAGAACCGAGCGGCGCGATACCACGATGTTGCCGCGCCGGCGGTCCATCTTCAGGATCTGAAACGGCAGCTGCTGGTGCATCAACGGTCCGATATCGCGAACGGGACGGATATCGACCTGGCTGCCGGGCAGAAACGCCGTTGCCCCATCGAGATCCACGGTGAAGCCACCCTTCACCTTGTTGAAGATCACGCCCGTAACCTTCTCGCCCTTCTCGTGCAGGCGCTCTAACCGCGTCCAGCTTTCCTCGCGCCGCGCCTTGTCGCGCGACAGCACGGCCTCGCCCAGCGCATTTTCCACGCGCTCCAGATACACCTCGACCGTGTCACCAACCTTGATGTCCCCGGGCTGGCCGCCGAGCCCGAACTCTTTCAGCGGCACGCGGCCTTCCATCTTCAGGCCGACATCGATAATCGCCAGGTCCTTCTCGATGCCGACAACCTTGCCTTTGACGACCTGACCTTCGAATACATCGTCCTTCGCGAGGCTTTCGGCGAGCAAGGCGGCGAATTCGTCGTGACTCGGGGTCATCTCTTTAGATTGAGCGGTGGCCATTGGTTCTCCTGCAAACTGCAAATGTTGACGAGGCCGCAGGCTGGGGCTTGCCCCACCGGCTGGCGCGATTTCGATCAGACCGGCCCTCGCCCGACTGCGCGCTGGCGCAATCAGATGGCATCCTGCCGGCAGGATATGTTGATGCTGCTTTCGACGCCGCCGTGATGGGCTTTGTTGCCCTGCCAACACGTCTTAAGGTGCCCTCGCTGGAGCCCCTCCATTGGCCGGCCATCCTCCTGGCCGATCCGACAGCGGCGTCAGATGAGGCGGTTCTATATCGAAGGCGGGTCTGGCGCGCAAGTCCACCCGTCGCCTGCCCGAGCGTTCAAATGGGCAATCAGCGCCTGTCCGGCGCGCTAAACTCGTGGACTGTGTCTCCGTCCACGACCGTCCGCACCACACGGCCCTGCAATTTGGCCTCGTCGAACGGGGAGTTCTTGGAACGCGAGCGCAGGAGATCCTTGTTCACGACCCAGGGTTCGTCGAGATCGACAACAATGAGATCGGCCGGTGCGCCCTTCGACAGCCGGCCGCAGGGCAGTCCGAACCGCAGCGCAGGATTGATCGTCAAGGGCTTGAGAAGATCCAGCAGTTCCACGTCGCCGGAATGATACAGGCGCAAGGCCGCTGCCAGCAGCGTCTCGAGCCCCGCCGCCCCATCGGCCGCCTCCGCGAACGGGCGGCGCTTCACGTCGGCGTCCTGCGGATCATGGCTGGAGACGATGATGTCGATCTCACCGTTGGCAAGTGCCCGGACGAGGGCCGCGCGGTCCTCCTCGCGCCTCAGTGGCGGCCTCACCTTCAGAAAGGTCCGGTAAGAGCCAATGTCGTTCTCGTTAAGCGTGAGATGATTGATCGACACGCCGCAGGTGACGTCGAGCCCCTGAGCCTTCGCGCGGCGAATGACATCCAGACTATCCTCGCAGGTGATAGTTGCAGCGTGATAGCGCCCACCCGTCATCTCCACGAGGCGCACGTCGCGTTCCAGCGTGATGACCTCCGCCATTTTCGGAGTGCCGGGCAATCCGAGACGTGTCGCCACCTCGCCGGAGTTCATGGCGCCGCTGCCGGCAAGGAACGGGTCTTCCGTGTGGTGGACGATAAGGGCCCCGAAGTCCTTGGCATAGAGCAGAGCATTCTTCATCACACGCGTGTTGGCGATGCTCAGTTTGCCATTGGAGAAGGCCACCGCACCCGCACGGCGCAACAGCCCGATCTCGGTGATCTCCTCCCCCTTCAGCCCCTTCGTTGCGGCAGCCATCGTGTGAACGTGGACCCGGGCATTGTCGCGCGCGCGCCGCTGGATGAAATCAACCAGGGAGACCTGATCGATGACGGGATTGGTGTCAGGCATGACAATCATCGTCGTCACGCCGCCAGCGGCGGCCGAATGGCTCGCCGTTTTCAAGGTCTCGCGGTGCTCGTAGCCGGGCTCGCCTGTAAACACCTGTGCATCAACGAGCCCTGGACACAGCATGCGCCCCTTGCAATCGACGACGAGAGCGCCCTCCGGAGCATTGCGCCTCAAGTGCCCGCCGAGATCGTCGATCACGCCGTGCCGCACAAGAAGCCCACCTGGCTCATCGCGGCCTGTCTCGGGATCGACGAGGCGCGCGTTGATAAACACCGTTGGCCGATCGGTGCCGCGCGTCGATGGGGGTGGGGCCTCTCTCATGTTATCACGGCGGCTCATTTTCTGGGCAGGTTGCGGGCCAGCGCCTCGAGCACAGCCATGCGGACGGCCACGCCCATTTCGACCTGCTCGCGGATCACGCTGCGTGGATCGTCGGCAATCGTGGAGGCGATCTCCACCCCTCTGTTCATCGGACCGGGATGCATCACGAGCGCATCCGGCTTGGCCCGCCCGAGCTTTTCGTGATCAAGCCCGAAGAAATGAAAGAATTCGCGCGTTGATGGCACAAACGATCCTTCCATCCTCTCGCGTTGCAGCCGCAGCATCATCACGATGTCGGCGCCTTCGATGCCTTTCCACATATCGGTGTACACCTCGACGCCCAGACGCTCAGGCGTTGCCGGCAGCAACGTGGACGGCGCGACAATACGCACGCGCGCACCCATCGTGTTGAGGATGTCGATGTTCGAGCGTGCGACGCGCGAATGCAGGATGTCGCCGCAGATCGCAACCGTGAGGCCCGAAATTCGGCCCTTCGCCCTGCGGATCGTCAGCGCGTCAAGAAGCGCCTGGGTCGGGTGCTGATGGGCCCCATCCCCCGCGTTGACGACCGAGCAATCGACTTTCTGGGACAGGAGTTCAACCGCTCCAGCCGCATGGTGACGCACGACAATGATGTCCGGCCGCATGGCATTCAGCGTGATCGCCGTATCGATCAGCGTCTCGCCTTTGGAGAGCGAGGACGTCGCAACGTTCATGTTCATGACGTCAGCACCCAGGCGCTTGGCGGCCAGTTCAAAGGAGGCCTGCGTCCGGGTTGAGCTCTCGAAGAACAAATTGATGTGGGTCCGCCCCCTCAACAGCTCGCGCTGTTTTTCAGATTGCGGAGGGCTGTCGGCATTACGGTCCGCCAGATCGAGAATGAAATTTATCTCGTCCGCCGTAAGTCTCTCCGTGGAGAGTAGGTGGCGGTGGGGGAAGCTCTTCGCCGGCTTCGGTGCGGTGGTTGCCATCAAAGTTGTGTCTATAAGCACAACCGGTTCGACCGGCAAGCCTCTCTCCACAGAACTTCCCAATTGACGCGACGGATGGTTGTCATTGTGATTAATGGTGTGTTGCAGGAGACTTGCGCGGCATGACCGACCGATTCTCGACGCACGCCGT
>CAZZPH010000031.1:12011-15865 GCA_964655725.1 uncultured Hyphomicrobium sp. | reverse complement strand
GGGCGCAGCATCGCGGTGGTCGAGCTGTTCTGGGCCGACTTATCCCGGATCGGCACCAGCACACTGGCCAACTGGCTCGCGCTCCTGAAGTTGTTCTATGAAGCGCCACAAGTTCTGGGCGACTGCTTCCTGGAGCACTCGCGCAGCGGCTTTGCCAACGCGATCGCCGCTCTCGTGCGAATTGCAAACTGGATCCTGCGCTGGCCCATTACCGGGCTCAACATCGTGGCGCTGGTGTGCGCGCTGGCCCTGTTGGCGCGGCAGCGGCTGATCGACGTGGGTCAACTTCAGCCCTTTCTGACGGTCGAATTGCCCTTTGCCCTTGCCGGTATCCTGGCCGTTCTCGCACTTCTTTCCCTGGCTTTCGCGAGATGGCGCGTCCATCGCGACATCGCGCTGTCCGACATCGGCATGTCGACGTTTGTGTTCTCACTCGTCTCGATCGCTGCGATACTGGCGGCCAAAGCCTACTTCTTGCCCGAGGCGCTGGCCAACCCGGCCGTCTATCTGATGACGGCGGGCGTTGCGATCTTTTCATTCTGGTACATCTGGAACTACGGCGTTCTGCTGGCGATCGTGATCCTGGCGATGCTCGCCGCACAGCAGGTCGTCTTCCGTCGCAGTGAAGATCGCATTCCGCTCGCGCGACCTGCGGCAGCCGTTGGCCTCAGCGTGATCCAGGGCGTGATCTACAAAATCGTCATCGCTCTGCTCTGGGTCTTTATTTTCGTGACGCTCGACTTCAATGAGAGAACGGAGACAGCCTGCCAGCATGATCCGCTGCAGGCATGCGCATATCTGGCGGACGTCCAGCGCGACCTCATCGGCATCGTTGTGTTCAACATGATGATGGTTGGACTACTCGTGAGCACCTTTTTTATGGTCGCCATGCTGCGCGCACTCTTGCGAATTCCAGCACGCTACCTGGGCCGGGCAACCTGGCTTCCCATGCCCCGGATGGTGGTGAGCCCACTCGTCATCCTGGTGATGCTGGCGGGAACGATCTTTAATCTGGCAATCTTCTACTGGCGCAGCTTCATCCCGCTCGATCTCTACGAGCTCGTGGATGTGCGCCTGTTGCCCTGGCGGGAAGTTGCCGGCGTCATGCTCGGCGGCGGCACCGCGCTCACGATCGCGTTTTATGTCTTCCGCGCGCTGCAGCACGCTGCCAGCGGTATCCTCCACATCGTGCGCGATCTGGTGGACCACCAGTACACGCCCCGCTTCTCGTTCTCGCGCAGCCTTCTGCCATCCGCCAGCAAATCCACCAGCGGGCATCCCCGCCGTGCGCGTATCGAGAGCCGCCTCGATACACTGCTCCGGGAGATCGTGCAGCGCGAGCGTTGCGACCGCATCGTCTTCGTCGCCCACAGTCAGGGCAGCATCATTCTCTACGACTACCTGGCAACGCAGCACGATGAAGACGCTATCGGCGATGTGCGTTCAGTCGATGTTCTCACGCTGGGATCGCCGCTCTCCCACCTTTATCAATACTACTTCGCCAAGTACGCGGTCACGATCCGCGACCCGCGCGAGATCAATCCTCAGCTTTCCTCCTGGACCAACATGTGGCGCATGGACGACCCGATCGGCAACCGCATCGATCTCGTGAACGACACGTTCGTTCGCAACGTCCCACTCCGCCCCGGTGGCCACGTGGACTATTGGCGCGAGACGGAAGTGTGCGAGGCGATCCTCGCTCTTATCGATCCGGACCGGCCAAAGCCCGCACAGGCGCGGGCCGATGCGCCCGAAGAGGCTCACACGACAGGGGCGCCATAACCGGGGCTATAGGGCACAGGGCCGGAGAAAGCGATCACATCGCCTTCTGCGACCGGCGCGCTGAGGTCGACGTTTCCACCCTGGTAGAGCCCTGCATTGATATCCCGGCCGTTGCGCAGAACGAGATAAATATCGTGGAGCGGCAAGCCGTAGCGTGAGACCAGATCACCCACAGTCGTATCGGGGGTGACCTCGATGCGCTCCGCGAACGTCGGGCTCTTGATGAATTTCGATAGGCTGTTGAACAACCGCACCTCGATGACGATGCGTGCGCCATCGGAATTGTGTCCAATTGCATGACTGGTCATGGGGCTTCCTGCTGTCTCATCTCCGCGCGCTCCACCGCGCCGCAATAAGCCATCATGAATGTCGCGCGCACGTCCAGCATTAACCGAAGTCAAGCATCAGGAGGCCGGGCTGTCGCATCCGGCATCCCCAATCAGCCAGCAACTCAAAACCGCGAGCAGGTCCGCCATCGATTCTAGGATGGGGTCAGACCCCTAAGGAGGGGTCTGACCCCGATCCCTAGAAAAGGCCCTCGATCTGGCCTTCATCATTGAGACGGATCGAATCCGCCGACGGCACCCTGGGCAGACCCGGCATGGTCATGATCTCGCCCGTGATAACCACAATGAACTCCGCGCCCGCAGACAGCCTCAGTTCGCGCACAGGAACGATATGTCCCGTCGGCGCACCCCGCTTGGTGGGGTCGGTCGAGAAGGAGTACTGCGTTTTCGCCATGCAGACAGGCAGGTGAGCAAAGCCCATGGCTTCGAGGTCCTTGAACCGCGTCTCGATCGCGCCATCGCACGAGATGTCTGCGGCCCGATAAATCTCGGTGGCCACCGTCCGTACTTTGTCGCGCAGGCTCATAGAATCCGGGTAGAGCGGCCGGAAATTCGCGGTGCCCGCTTCGCACATACCCGCAACGTGGTGCGCCAGCGCTTCCGTACCACGTCCGCCATCCGCCCAGTGCGTGCACATGAAGGCGCGCGTACCCATGCTCTCGGCAGCCTTCATCACCTCCTGGATCTCGGCTTCAGTGTCAGTGATGAAGCGATTGACAGCGACAACGGCTGGAACACCGAACTTGTTGACGTTCTCAATGTGCCGCTTGAGGTTCTCGCACCCCTTGGCGACAGCGCCGACATTCTCGGTTTTGAGGTCATCCTTGGCGACACCCCCATGCATCTTGAGCGCGCGCACCGTTGCGACGATCACCGCCGCCGAGGGCGACAGCCCCGCCTTGCGGCACTTGATATTGAAGAACTTCTCCGCACCCAGATCCGCGCCGAAGCCGGCCTCCGTCACAACGTAGTCAGCAAGCTTCAACGCTGTCTTGGTCGCAAGCACCGAGTTGCACCCGTGCGCAATATTGGCGAACGGACCACCGTGGATGAACACCGGGTTGTTCTCCAAGGTCTGCACAAGGTTGGGCATCAGCGCATCCTTGAGGAGCACGGTCATCGCACCGTCAGCCTTCACGTCGCGCGCACGAACAGGCTTTTTGTCGCGCGAGTAGGCGATAATGATATTGCCCAGACGTTTCTCCAGGTCTTTCAGATCGCTCGACAGGCACAGGATCGCCATGACCTCGGATGCGACCGTGATGTCGAAGCCATCCTGGCGCGGATAGCCATTCGAGACCCCGCCCAGCGAGTTGACGATGGAGCGCAGCGCACGGTCATTCATGTCGAGAACGCGGCGCCATTCCACCCGGCGGCTGTCGATGCCCGCAGCGTTGCCCCAGTAGATATGATTGTCGATCAGAGCAGACAGCAGATTGTGCGCCGACGTGATCGCGTGGAAATCGCCGGTGAAATGGAGGTTGATATCCTCCATCGGAACGACCTGGGCATACCCACCGCCAGCAGCACCGCCTTTGACGCCGAAACACGGCCCGAGCGAGGGCTCGCGAAGCGCCATGATGGCCTTCTTGCCGATGCGGTTGAGGCCATCACCCAAGCCAACGGTTGTGGTCGTCTTGCCCTCGCCCGCAGGGGTGGGGCTGATGGCCGTGACCAGGATCAGCTTGCCGTCAGGACGCGACTTCAGGCTGTCGATAAAATCCG
>CAZZPH010000031.1:0-12001 GCA_964655725.1 uncultured Hyphomicrobium sp. | reverse complement strand
TGTGACGTTCGCCTTCGTCGGTCCGTACTGCAGGAGGGCATCGGCGGGGATACCGACCTTCTGACCCACTTCCGTGATGGGGCGCATGGTGGCAGCGCGGGCAATCTCAATGTCGGATTTCACGGTCACAGCGTATCCCCCAGATGAGCTTCAGAACGGAGCTGGTTTGATTTTTTCATGTGTTGCCATGCAAAGGCACCACCGGCCAGGCTGGTGAGTATGCCGCGGCATCTCCACAGCCAGTGCCCGATATTGTCGATTTCTGCAAGGATCGCCAAGCCGGATATTGCCCAATGGCCCCGGCGCGTGGTGCGGCGATGGTTCGCACGGCCCAGGCGGCCGGCGGATTGCGGTGCGGGATAAACCAGAATTAGCGTTCGCGGAACGCTCGCTCGATCTGATCGGCCAGGGGCTTGACCAGATAGGACATCGCCGTGCGGTCAGCAGTCTTGATCTGAACGTCGGCGGGAATTCCCTGCTGCAGGCGCGATTGTCCGAGCTTGGCGAGTTCGTCATCCGCGATGGTGATGCGGGTCGTAAAATAGGATTCACCCGTGACCTGATCGCGCGTGAGGTCCGCGGAAATCGACACGAGTTCGCCATTGAGCCGAGGGGTTGACTGCTGGTCGAAGGCGGTGAAATGGACGCTCGTCGGCTGCCCCACATAAAGCTGGTCAATGTCCTGCGGTGCGATGCGCGCCTCCACCACCAAACGGTCGCCCTCTGGAACGATGAGCAGTATCGGCTCGCCCGGATTGACGACACCCCCGACTGTGACGACGCTCAACTGATGAACGATGCCCGATTGGGGAGCGCGGATGTCCACCCGGCGCAAGTGGTCCTCGGCTGCGATCTTGCGCTCGGAGTATTCAGCGATCTTGGATTGAGCCTCACGCAGTTCCCGCACGACCTCCGTCTTCATGTCCTGCTCGAGCCGGACCATCTGCAACGCAATCTCGGCTTTGCGGCCGTTCGTCTGGGCCGCGGCCGCCTCGTACTGACCCAATTCGCCTTCAAGCCGCGCCTTCTCACGTTTCAGTGCCGCGACCTTGGTCGTCGTCACGAGCTGTTTTGCCTCCAGCGTCGCGAGTCCGGCCAGTTCGTCGGCAATCAGCCGGATCTCCTCGCGCTTTGCTGCAATCTGGGCGGCCACCCCCTGCGCCTCGTTGCCGAGTTGAATGGTACGCTCGCGAAGCTGCTCGATCTGACCATCGAGCGCCTTGCGCCGGCTCTGAAACAGGGACATCTCACCGGCAACGATTTCCGCGATATCGGCATCGGCCATGCGCTCCAGCAACGAGGCCGGGGGCGCGAATTCGGATGCATCGTCGCGCTCCGCTTTAAGCCGCGCCTCGCGGGCTTGTAGCTGATCAAGTTGCTTGACGATCATCTGTTGGCTGGCGCGCGTCTGCGTCTCGTCGAGGCGGAGCAGCAGATCGCCCGCTTCGACCTTCGTTCCGTTACGAACGAGAATTTCGCCGACGACGCCACCCGTCGGATGTTGGATTTTTTTGACGTTCGATTCTGCGACCACGACACCTTGCCCGATAACCGCGCCGGCAATTTCGGTGCGTGCGGCCCACGCGCCCAGACCGCCAAACAGCAGCACCATCACGAGCGCGCCGGTCACCATATAGCGCCCGACGCGGGCATCAACCGCTTCTTCCGGATTTGAGGTCACGCTTGTCATATGCCAGACCCCACATTGCCAGAGCCCACATTGCCAGAGCCCGTTTCGCGGTCGGCGACGATCTTGAGGCCGGCTGCGGCAAACCCAGGCGGCATGACTGCCTGAGGGGCAGACGCTACAGTGGGCGTCGCGGCGGCTTGAGCCGGCACCGACTGCAAAACCTTCTTCAGGACATCATGCTTCGGACCGAAGGCCTGAACACTGCCGTTTGCCATCGCTAGCACCTTGTCGACCGATGCCAGCGCCGAGGGACGGTGCGCGATCACGATCGCAATTCCTCCCCGCTCGCGCACGGAACGAATGGCTTGCGTGAGGGAGGCATCTCCCGCCACATCGAGATTGGAATTGGGCTCATCGAGAACGACCAGGAATGGTTCGCCATACAGAGCGCGCGCAAGTGCGATGCGCTGGCGTTGACCAGCCGACAGCCCGCCGCCTGCCTCTCCCAACATCGTCTGATAGCCATCAGGAAGCTGGACGATCATCTCATGGATGCCAGCGGAGCGGGCCGCAGCAACGATCGCCTCGCTCGGTGCCTCAGGCTCAAAGCGGGCGATGTTCTCCGCGATCGTACCCTGGAACAACGCAATATCCTGCGGTAGATAGCCGATGTGGCGACCAAGCGCGTCCGGCGTCCATTGGTCCAGCGATGCCCCGTCGAGGCGTACCGCACCGCCGAAGCGGACCGGCAGCCAAGCGCCGACAAGCGCGCGCGCCAGCGTGGACTTGCCAGAGCCGCTGGGTCCGATAATCCCCAGTCCTTCGCCAGCTTCCAGCGCGAATGTGATGCCATGAACAGTGGGCCGCATGCCCCCTGGAGGCGCGACGGCCAGATCGTCGACCTGCAGCGAGCGCTCAGGGTTCGGCAGCGCCATCAGATCCTTACGCTCATCGTCCAAAGCACCGAAAAGTTCGATCAGGCGGCGCTTGCTCTGGCGTGCAGCTACAAATCCGCGCCAATGCGCGATGGCGGTTTCGATCGGTGCCAAGGCGCGCGACATGATGATCGAGCCGGCGATAATCGTTCCCGGTGAGACCTCGCCTTTGATGGCAAGGTAGGCGCCAAGCCCAAGAATTCCCGATTGCAGAAACAGCCGCAGCACTTTGGATGCGGTACCAATACCGCTGGAAGCATCTGCCGTCGCCAACTGGTGGGTGAGAAAGCGGCTGTTCAGCGTTTCCCAACGCGCGCCCATGCGTTCACCAAGGCCAAGCGCCTGGATAACTTCCGCGTTGCGCCGCGCCTCCTCGGCGAATGCAAGGCGCTGTGCCCCGCTGCGCGCGGCGTGCGTCATCGGTCCGGCTGTCCGGTACTCTGTGAAGAGCGTCAGAGTGACCAGAAACAGGGCGCTGAAGAGCGCAAACAGCCCCAGCATCGGATGAAGCAGGAAAATCACGCCGAGATAAACCGGCACCCACGGCATATCGAAGAAAGCGGTTGGCCCTAAACCAGACAGGAAGTTGCGGATCTGATCCAAATCGCGCACGGGCTGGAGCCCGTCACTGGTGACGCGGGCGCGCAACGGCAGAAAGCGCATTGCCTCAAAAACCCGGTTCCGCAGGCCGTTGTCGATCCGGACGCCCACCCGGCCCATGATGCGCACACGCACCACATCAAGCAGACCGTAAACGACATAGAGACCCGTCAAGAGGACGGTCAGGCCGACGAGCGTTGGAACGCTTTGTGAGGGCAGCACCCGATCGTAGATCTGGAGCATATAGAACGAGCCCGTGAGGGCCAGGAGATTGATTGCAGCCGAAAAGACCGCGACGGCCAGAAGGATGCCGCTGGAGCGGCGCAAAACGCGCCGGACGGGATTAGGCTCGGCCGCTGGGAATGGCACGCTGGACCTCGGCAATTGAAGGCGCAACGCCCCAAGACGCTACGCCGATTGGAATTCAGGGGAGGGACATGCTCCAACCACTGATGATTCCTTAAACACTCAACTCGACCGATTATTTCAGGACTTCCTTCAGATCCCCCTAAACAGACCGCCCGTGCCGATCACTTTCCGGTATTCTCCTGCCTGGCCGCGGGACCCCGCCCTGAGAACAGACTGGAAAACAACTCAATTCTGGCCAGCTTTGTTCTGGGCCGACGGATCGGCCAATTCAATCCTGCCAACGAATGGCTTTCCATCTGCACTTCGTGCCCGCATTTTGGCGGGTTGGGCCTTGAAGACCGAGCCGGCAAGTTGCTGTAGCAATCCGCCGACGACCTTGGTATCCCCGAAGGCGGCGATCACCCACGGAATAGACCCCGAACGCCACTCCTGGGGTTCCAGGCGGAGCGGCTGATCGAGGCTTTGAGAGAGGCGCTGGTCCACGCTTTCCGACACCATGGCCCAAAGAACGGCAGCCAGCGGTACGACAGTCCCCGTCTCCTTCGACTGAGCGTCCGCGACCGCGAATTGCCCTGTTTGCAGCGCCGGGATCACCATCCACTCCAGATCCGAGATCGGGCGCTTACGGTCCCCTTGGGAGCGCAACAGGAGGGTCACGATCTCGCCGAAGGAGGCTGCGACCTGCTTTGCGATGGTCGCCCGCTTGCGCAGGTCCTCCGCATCCAGCACAGCCGGGCCGGCAGGACCAGCCGCAGGCGGGTTCGATTGATCATTCAATGACATGAGCGTTCTCCGCAATGTCCTCCCGGTGGCATTCGACCGCCCGGGCGCTGATGAAAGGATGCAGCGCAGCAGGTGCACTGCGATCCGCGGCGGGCCGGGACGTCCCTCCGGCGTTCAACACACCATCAATAGTCCACCACCCATCACCAAAGAATAGGGAAATTTACCATTCACGTTCGAATACTGTGTTGCAATAAGCCCCTGACGGGACTCGAATGCATCCCTCGACGACCCATCGAGGCGCGGCCGCACACCGAGCAGCGATCAGCGACACATGATGATGCGTGATCAATCATCCACCTGCGGAGTTAAGACCAAGACTATGAGCACGCGCATCGATCTGGCCGCTTATCTGCACTCCTGGTGTCACACCGACACGGATCGGCGCGCTGTCGCCGATACGATCCTGGCGATCGTGGGCGCGTGTCAGAAGGTCGGTTCGGTTCTGTCGCGAGGCGCTCTTGATGGGCCGCTTGGCGCAGCGACAGGCAAGCAGAGCGGTGTCGATCCGCAAAAGAAGATCGACGTCATTGCCAATGACTTGATCCTTGAGGCGCTGGAGGCCGCACCCGTGGCCGCATATGCCTCCGAGGAAATGGATGCGCCGCTTCCCCTCCACACCGGCCGTCCCCTGGCCGTGGCCGTCGATCCGATCGATGGTTCCTCCAACGTCGATGCCAATGTCCCGGTCGGCACGATTTTCACCGTGCTCCCCGCACTGGCTGGCGGCGCAGACGGCTCAAGCTTTCTCCAGTCCGGCGCACACCAGCTTGCCGCGGGCTTCGTCGTCTACGGCATGTACACCAGCCTCGTCCTGACCGTCGGCAACGGCACCCACGTCTTCACGCTCGATGGATCATCGGGGTGCTTCATACTCACTCAAGCGAATGCGAGCATCCCCCCGTCAACGAGCGAGTTCGCGATCAACAGCTCCAATTACCGTCACTGGGAAGACTGTCTCAGGATCTATGTCGATGATCTGCTCCAGGGGAGCGACGGGCCGCGCGGCAAAGACTTCAACATGCGCTGGACCGCAACTCCCGTGTCCGACATCTATCGCATCCTCAGCCGGGGCGGCGTCTTCCTCTATCCCGGCGACCTGCGCGATGGGTACGCCATGGGCCGGCTGCGGCTCGTCTATGAAGCCAACCCGCTGGCGTTCGTCATTGAACAGGCGGGTGGTGCCGCCTCGAGCGGCTTGACGCGCATTCTCGAGATCGAACCTCTGAGCCTTCACCAGCGCACGCCCATCATCGCTGGCTCCAAATCGGAAGTCGATTACGTCGTCCGCCTTCATCACGAGCCTCACGGTCCTGGCGAGCGCTCGCCGCTGTTTGGGCGTCGCGGATTGTTCCGCACATGAAACAATAAGAAGCCGAAAAGAGCACCAGAATGTCAGCCAAACATCCCATTATTTCCGTTACGGGTTCCTCGGGCGCTGGAACAACGGCGGTCAAAAAGACATTTGAACAGATCTTCCGGCGCGAGGGCCTCAATGCCGCGTTCATAGAAGGCGACGCATTCCATCGCTACAACCGCGAGGAGATGCAGGCGGCCATGCTGGCGGCTGAGGAAGCCGGAAACCGGCATTTCAGTCACTTTGGCCTCGAGGCCAATCTCCTCAAGGAGCTCGAGCGGGCATTCCGCTCTTATGGCGAGATCGGTACGGCCAAGACCCGGCACTACATCCACAATCAGCAAGAGGCCGAAATTCACGGCGTTGAGGTCGGCACCTTCACGCCCTGGGAGGAAATCTCCTATGGCTCCGACCTTCTGTTTTATGAAGGCCTGCACGGAGCGACCGTAACGTCTGACGTGAACATTGCCCGCTATGCAGACCTGAAGATCGGCGTCGTACCCGTGATAAACCTGGAGTGGATTCAGAAGATCCACAGAGACCGGGCCGATCGTGGCTACGAGACCGAGGAGGTCACCACCACCATCCTGCGGCGCATGCCAGACTACGTGAAGTTCATCTGTCCACAGTTCACCGAGACTGACATCAACTTCCAGCGCATACCGACCGTGGACACGTCGAACCCGTTCGTTGCCCGCTGGATTCCCACCCCTGACGAGTCGATGGTGGTGATCCGCTTCAAGTCTCCGCGCGGAATCGACTTCTCCTACCTGTGCTCCATGATCAAGGACAGCTTCATGTCGCGGGCCAATTCAATCGTCGTACCGGGAAGCAAGCTCGATCTGGCGATGCAGCTGATTCTGACGCCTATGATCCTGCAGCTCATGGAACGGAAGCGCCGGACCTTTTTCTGACGTCTGATCGCGGCCCCGCCCATAACGCCGGGCCAAGCGCTTGCAGGGTCAACGCCTGGCGTGTACGCCTTCGCAGCGACACTGAACTCATTCGGCCCCGGCCATACGAGGAACCTGCCCATGCCCGTTTCGAGCGGGAAACCCGCCAATTCAGAAATCCTCATCGCGCCGTCGATCCTGTCAGCCGACTTCGCACGCCTGGGTGAGGAGGTCAGCGCCGTCGACACCGCCGGCGCCGATTGGATCCACCTTGATGTCATGGATGGGCACTTCGTCCCCAACATCACCTTCGGGCCGCCGGTGGTGAAGGCCATCCGTGCGGCAAGCCCGAAGGTCTTCGACTGCCATCTGATGATCGCACCGTGTGATCCCTATCTGGCTGCGTTCGCAGAAGCGGGTGCCGACATCATCACCGTGCATGCCGAAGCAGGTCCCCACCTCGACAGATCACTGCAGGCCATCAAGGCCCTCGGCCGCAAGGCCGGCGTATCACTCAACCCATCCACACCCGTCTCGGCGATCGAGCACGTCCTCGACCGGCTCGATCTCATTCTCTTGATGACGGTCAATCCTGGATTTGGAGGTCAGGCCTTCATACCGGCGATGATCGACAAGATAGCGCGCACCAAGTCGCTCGTGGGGCCCCGCCCGATCCACATCGAAGTGGACGGGGGAATTACACCGGAAACCGCACCGTTGGTGACCGCGGCTGGAGCCGACGTCCTCGTTGCCGGCTCCGCGGTGTTCAAGGGCGGATCGGAACAATCCTACCGAGCCAATATCGATGCAATCCGGCGAGCGTGCACCACAGCGTCATCGCGCTGAGGGCAACCCGCTATCCCGCCTCAGTACTGCTGGAACCAGAGCAACCGCGGCGGCGGCGCGGGGGAGCTGTACTTTTTCTTCGGCGACTTGCCCAGCCCATAGGGCTTGAATGGCTGAGGCGGCTTGCCGAAGGGTGGGAAGGGTTGAGCGGCCGCAAAACCCGGCAGAGCGGAATTCTGTCGGACCTTGGGCTTTGGCGCAATGCCCGCAATGTTCCGGCGCAACTCGTCATTCCGGCGCTTATGAGCAAGAGCTGGATCGCGCGCGGCAATCGTCTTGATCGACTTGCCCTCGAGCGCTTCCTGCATCCGCTTGTCGTGGCTGTAGACATCGGTGAACTGTACCACACGGCCATCCGGGTTCACCCAGACCGTGAAGTAGGTGTTGTGCACCGGCACCCCGGCAGAGAAATCGACCCGATGGGTGCTCTTGTTCTTCAGCTGACGATCAATCTCGCCCGGCGCCCAGCCATCGACCTCGCCCAGGATGACCTCAGCGAACCGGGCCGGGTTGCGAACCCGGATGCATCCGGCGCTGAACGTGCGCCGCTGCGAATTGAAAAGATGCTTGTCCGGCGTGTCGTGCATGTAGACGGCGTGGTCGTTGGGAAACATGAATTTCAGCCGGCCGAGAGGATTTCCGCTGCCCGGACCCTGCACGATCGGCACGCTGCGGATATCAACTTTTGACCAGTTGTAACGTGACGGGCTGATGACCCGGTCGCCATCCTTGATCCGCATATTGCGGCGGGACAGAACCCCAGTGTCGCCACCGCGCAGATAAGGCAGGAGCGATTTGATCTTGATCGATTCTGGAACGCCCCATTCGGGCTGGAAATAGACGTGAGTCATGGTGTCGGAGAACACCGGAGTCTGCGTCGACTCCTTGCCAATGATGATACGTTCCTCGTGGATCACCTCTCCACCCTTCACCACGCGCGTGGTGAACTCCGGCAGATTGTTCCAGACGTAGAACGATCCCATGTCGTCGGGAATCGAACGCCATCGTTCGAGATTGACGAGATAACGATCGAGCAGGCTCTTGCGTGAACCCGGACGCGGGGGCGTCTGGCGATTGATGGCCTCGCGCACGCTGTCATCGATAGAGTTCTTGCGCCCCAGTCCCGACTGAGACGCGATTGCCCTGATGCGCTTCATCAAAGTCCGGTCGAGGAGATCGGCATTGGCATCGCTTGCAGCCGGGATGCCAAGTCGCTCGCGAATGAGCACGATATCGGGATGGCGGGCGCCGGACGCGATCGTGTCCCCAGGCTGGATCATGGGAAGTGCGGGCGGTTCGATGTCACCACGCTCCGCGAGATAAGCAAGGCGCAAGCGCTCGAACTGCGGATGGCGCGGATGAAGGGCACGGACCGCTTGGCTCATGTCGGACGTCTCGGCGAGTGTGCGCAGAACCTCCGATGCATTGATGGGCTGAGGCTTGACATCGAGCCACAGCGACAATTGAGAAGGATCGACGCGGCCGCCGCGTGCGTGAGACGCATATTTTGCCGCCAGGATCGACATGTCGATCTCAGCCACCGCCAACGCTCCGGCCGGAGTACGCTCGTTGACCTGGATACCAATCTTGTAATCGGCAGGATTGAGCGCGTACTGATCCGCACGGGCCAGCTCGCTCATGAATTCATTGGCCTTGATCGTCCAGCCCGACGGACCCACCCAGATCGGCTTAGCGTCGACACGACCATAGTAGTCAGCGATGTCGGCCATCACGCGCGAGCGCTCATCATCGCTGGAGCTGTCCTGGCGTGCAGACGCTTCACCATAGATCGCCTGCAACAGGTCATCTCGAAAGATCGAAGGCTCGGGTCCGGCCACCGCCATGGAACCCTCACTGGCGGCCGGATCCGTTATCGGGCTGCTCGGATCGGTCAGCTCGGCGATCATGGCCGGCTGGCCAGCAGGCGCCTGAGCGACGGCACCAACAGTCAGTACACCCCAGGCAAAACAGGACGCGACCAGAACCGCTCCGACTTGACGCATAACGCCTTACTCCCATCCCAGATCATCCGGCCACGCTACGGATGCCACAGTCCCATCACGGATGCACCGCTCCATCCCACTCCCGAGGGCAATAGAAACGCGCTTTGTTGAAACATGATAAACGGGTTGCACATCCCGTTTGAACCCTCGCGTTCAACTTATTGTTTTTCCGAATGGTTGGGGATGAGTGCTCTGACAGTCGCCGCGCTGAAATCACAGCTTTGGCACGAGACCCGTCAGCCGCCAGTCCGTTCCGGTAAAACCGAAGGTCGCAGTCACATCCGGTTCGCTGACTTTGGCGTCGCGCGCTACCCCGACCGAAATCGCCCAAGGCCCGTCCAGCGCGACTGATTTGATATTGCCAAGACCCAGCGAGGTGCCCTCCGGCTTCGTCCCGCCAGCGGTCCGGGCTGCTTGGCCGGAGCCGTTGCCAGCCGTGGCGGCCGGCTTGGGAAGACCGGGGATGTCTCGACCCAGCAACCCGCCGATCAGGCCGCCGATCTGCGCCACGAGTTCGGGACGCTCGGCGACCGTTCGCTCGATCGTGTCCTTGAAACTCCGGCCGTCTTTGTGAATGCGGATGAGGGCCTGGGGCGTCACCAGCCCATCGAGCGCGCCGTCGACAATTTTGGGCGTCACATCCTTGCGGACCTGATCGAGTAGAACCGACCCGCCGGACCCGCCCGATTTCAATGCAGACTTGAGGCTCTGGTCCACCTTCTCGGCAACCGCCGGCCGCAGAGACTGACGCACGCTGGGAAAGTCGATCGCACTCTCCAGCACCGCGGTATCGCCGGCATCGAGTGCACCGGCAATCCGATATCCGGTGTAAGCAGGCCAGGCGACATAGAACGCCGCCAAAATAAGTAAAATGAGTGCGCCGATCCGCGACATGACCCCACCCGATCGCTCCCGCGGCCGCCCGCAGTCCACATCGTCTTTGTAAAGCACGAGCGCGGTGGCGTCACGTTGGAACTGAACGCCAGTCCAGGCACAACAAAACCGGCCGCAGTGGAGGAGCAAACCGCGGCCGGGACCGAGTTAGTGAATGAAACGAGGAAAAAGCGTTGCGCCGAACCTCTCGCACCGCGCTGATGTCATGCAGGTGTCACTTGCCGGCTTTGCACTGCGCGAGCTGCTGCGTGCGGCTCTGAAGCTGAACCTTCCATTCCTCCGGCCCCACGCTGCTGCACCAGCCAACATGGGCCTTGAGATCACCGCTCCACTCCGGTCCCGAGAAGCCGCATTTCAGCGATTCGTTCTCTTTCTGCTGCTGGAGCGCCAGCTTGCCGTAGGTCTCGCAGTTGGCCTGCGCTGCGGCAGGCTGGGCCGCCACAACTGCGCCCACGGCAAGAGAGGCCAGAAGAAGTGCTTGAGTACGAAGGATCGACATTGCTTTCTTCCTCGTTCGTCAGGACCCGGGTCGGCCCGGAGCCCATGCTCATGTTGGATCGAACCATAGGCCAGCGCACATGAACTGCTGCTGAATGTTGCGACAGACAGGGCCACATCACACACTGAACTGCCATGTACCCTAAAAACTGTGGCTTTCCAGGGGGTATGTCCGGCGGCGCGGGAATTGCGGTGGGATTGGCCTGGGGAATCGCGCTAGCACGCAAAAAGGCTGCCGGCAGGGGCCCACCGCCGACCGGTACCACAACCCAACCTGCCAACCCCCTCCCGAGCAAATCCTCGCATGAGCGCAGCCCTCCAGCGCAAGTCCCGGCAGCCGGCAACCCCTGAGCCCGAGGTCATGTCCCCAGATATCGCCCCGGCGCTCGAAGTCCTGGAACGCGTCTTCGGCTACCACAGTTTCCGCCCACTGCAGGACGGCGTGATCGCAACACTGCTCGCGGGACGTGACGCACTCGTCCTCATGCCGACGGGTGGAGGCAAGTCTTTATGCTACCAGATTCCAGCCATCGTGCGCCCAGGAACCGGTATCGTCGTCTCCCCGCTGATCGCGCTGATGCAGGACCAGGTGGACGCCTTGAAAGAGGCCGGTGTCGCCGCCGCATTCCTCAACTCCAGTCAAACCCCGCCAGAACAGTATGAGGTCGAGCGTCGCCTTGCGGCTGGCGCACTCGATCTCATCTACGTAGCGCCCGAGCGTCTGGTCCAGGAACGCATGCTGCGTCTGCTGGCGGATACGCCCTTGTCGGTGATCGCCATCGATGAAGCCCATTGTGTCGCCCAGTGGGGCCATGATTTCCGGCCCGAGTACCGCCAGCTTGGTGTCCTGGCCGATCGCTTTCCTGGCGTGCCGCGGATTGCACTCACAGCAACTGCCGATGAGCGCACGCGCGAAGAAATCGCCGGCGAACTGAATTTGGGCGCCGCAAAGCGCTTCATCGCGAGCTTCGACCGGCCCAATATCCGCTACACCATTTCCGAATTGGGACAGACGGGCGCTCGCGAGCAGCTCTGGCGGTTCATCGAGAACGAGCACCCGGATGATGCGGGCATCGTCTACTGCCTCTCGCGCAGAACGGTCGAGGAGACGGCGGCATGGCTGAAGTCCAAAGGCCGTACCGCGCTGGCCTACCATGCCGGCCTCGATCCCGGCACCCGCCGCACCGCCCAGG
>CAZZPH010000030.1:0-16295 GCA_964655725.1 uncultured Hyphomicrobium sp. | reverse complement strand
GTGAATCTCACCTCGCGGCCGCGCGCGCCCGCCGTTATGCTGTGCTCTGTATTTTCAGTGCCCCAGGGGTCATGCTCCAGGGGTCAGACCCCTCCTTAGGGGTCTGACCCCGTTTCTGTGACTTAGGGGTCTGACCCCGTTTTCTGACCCCGTTTCTTTACCCGCGGGGTGGGCGGCGGCGCTCCTGGAACCAGGCGCGATAGTCCGACATTTTTTTGCGCTGCTGATCGGACGCGCGGCGCGTGCAGGGGGCGGCTTCCGTGCTGCCTTCGGCCGCGCCCCACCGCAGTTCCACGCAGTCGTTGAGATTGTAGGCCATCTCCAGTGCCGCTGCGCGCTCCACGGCGTCTTTCAGCGACAAGGTCCAGGGCGAGCCGTCGCTGCGCGTGTAGGTGAAGCTGCGCGCGGCGAGTTCGGAGGCGAGCGTGCGCTCCAGAGCGGCTTTCACGCCGGCCGCGCTCTCTTCCTTCGGCATCGCGTAGCGCTCGGGCCGGCGCGCGACACGATCGGGAAAGCCGCGCACCACGTCGATCGCGATCAGAAGGCGCAGGTCGCGCGAGGGTGTGGCGAAATCCTCCCACGGGCCGGTGGTCTCGAAGATCGCCGCGCCGTCGGGCATGGCGACCTCGCGCCCGCCCTTGTTCTGATAGGCGCGGCCGTTCTCCACCGATGTCACGCGCGCCTTGAGCTGTTCTTCGAGGGCGGTGATCGCTTCTCGCATGGCGCGTTCCGGATCGAGCGGCTCAGGCGAGAGCACGTCGTCCATGCGGTCGTAGAAGGCGTCGATGGCCATGCCGCTCTGTTCGAGTGAGAAGTCCCCATAGGCCGCATGTTTGGCGATCTCGGCGTTGTTGAGCCGCCGCTGGCCGGATTTGTCGCGCACCACGGGCCGGAAGCGCTTGAAGCCGGGGCTGCCGAGGGCAGGGTCCTCGGCAAACAGGAAATTGCCGCGCCAGAAGCGCTTGCGGGCAATCGTGCCGTCGGGCTGGCCATCGACAGCGAGAAGGACGCCGGCCGTGGCGTCCGTCTGCGCGATGCGGCGGACGATGACGAGGATGTGCCCGTATGGGTCGATGTAGACCGTTCCCGGCCGCAGGGTTTCCGGCGTGATGGGCAGGGCGTAGTAGTCGGAGCTGTCGTCCGTCGAGGGCACGCGGCCCGATCCCGAATGGACGGTGTTGGCAACAGCGGTCCCCATGTAGTCGGCGAACGTCGCGGCGAGCCCTTGCGGTTTGGGCTTTTGTTTTTTCGGTGGCGGCGGGGCCGGTGCGCCGAAGAGGCCCAGCAGCGGCGCGGGCGTCTTGGTCTGAGGCGCCTCGGGCGGCGGCTCCAGCTTCTCGATATTCCACCACTGGAAGCACCGGGGCGGTTTGCCTCTGCCACCGCGTGTGCATTTGGAAAACCCGAACGGCAGGCCCATCTTGAAGGCGAAGTACCCGCGCAAGAAGTACGGCAGGTCCGCGCAATCTGGCGTAAAGGCGTGGCCCTTCTCGTCCTCGCGCAGGCCAAGGTGGTTGAACAGCAGATTGCGCGAGCGGTCGCGCAGCACCTCATGCAGCGCCGGCCAGGACGGGGACGCATCGAGCGGATCGTCGAACAGCGTCTCGATCCACACCGCGTACAAGTTTTCCATGCCGCGGTCCCATGCGCCGCGGATCGGCCAGACGCTCTTTTGTGATTGTCCCGGACCACCGCGCTGGGAACGGCCGACATTGACCTCGCGGCTCACAGCCGTGCATCGCCCCTCGGGGCGGTCGAGGGCAAGGCGGGCATGCCATGTGCCGGCAGCAGGTGTGGGAACCGTGCCCTTCCACGAATAGGGCGGCCCGCCGAGGCGCTCGCGCGAAGTGACGGCTGCCGAACCGTCGGGCGCGATGAGGGTCAGTTCGCCATCGAGCGGGGCATCGGATGTGATGACGACATGCAGCGGCGCGCCTTTCCAGGGCGACAGCGGCGAGGCGAGCACGGCGAGATCGGGCATGTCCGTGCAGGCGGGCGCGGCTGACGCGGGCTTGGTGTCCGGTGCCGCTTCGGCGCGCGCGGCGTGCGTGACCGCGTGAGCCGCCCATAGGAGCATCCCCCCGGCTAAGAGGCTCATCGTGATCGTGGCACGGCGACTGGGGCGGACAGGCGGCATGCGCCCCCTCCATTCACGCGGTACGGACATGTCCTGAGTGTGTCAAAGCTCTTCAGCGATGGAAAGCCCGAATTGCACCAGCCCGGTGTGGCCGTCTGCTTGGCTCCTGGCGTGGCTGCTCCGGCGGATTGCCGCCTGCGTCAGTGTGGCCGGCGCGCGCCCTTGATCGAGAGGGAGCGCATGCCAACGTCACGTCCATTGGGAAAGGGCTGGGGCATGTCACAGATCGCGATCATTGTCGGTCATACGCGCACGGGCACCTTCTGCGAGGCGGCGGCGGACGCCTACAAGGAGGGTGCGGAGGCGGGTGGGCACTCGGCGCGCATCATTCACATCGCGCGGCTCAGGTTCGATCCGATCCTCAAGGGCGCGTATGTGGAACCGCAGCCGCGCGAGCCCGATCTCGAAACCGCCTATCAGGCGATCCAGGAGGCCGGCCACCTCGTCTTCATCTTCCCGCTGTGGCTCGGTGATATGCCCGCGATCCTCAAGGGCTTTTTGGAGCGTCTTTTGCAGCCGGAGATCATCGAGCCTGCCAAACAGGGCAAGTTCGTGAAGGTTCTCAAAGGCAAGTCGGCGCGCGTGGTCGTGACGATGGGAATGCCCGGCTTCGTCTACCGCTGGTGGTTCGGCAATTCCGCGGTCCACATCCTGAAGCGCAACATCCTGGGCTTCATGGGCGTCACGCCCGTCCGCAGCACGCTCATCGGCAATATCGAGGGCCTGGGTGATCAAGGCCGTGCGGCTTGGCTCGCGCGGTTGCGCGACATGGGCCGCAAATCGCTGTAACGGTCCCGCACGGCGCACCGCGATGCGGCAGGCTCAAGGCGCGCCAGCGTCCACATTGTCGATGAGGCGGGTGCGGCCGAGCCAGGCGGCGGCCAGAACGCGAGCTTTGTTTGAGCCGCCGGGAACGAAGGGTAAGAGCGTGTCGGCTTCCCGGACGGCGATATAGTCGATCCGTGCGAAGCCGGCCGCAAGCAGATCGCGCTCGGCGACGCTGATCGCTCTGTTGACAGGTCCGCCGTTCTGGATGGTGGCCGCAATGCCATGGATGGCGCGATAGAGGGCCGGGGCTATGCGCCGTTCGGTGTCGGTCAGATAGGCGTTGCGTGAGGAGCGCGCGAGCCCATCCCGATCGCGCGCGATGGGTGCGGCGGCAATCGAAAGCGGGAGATCGAGATCACGCACGATCTGGCGAATGACGCACAGCTGCTGATAATCCTTTTCGCCGAAGACTGCGACGTCTGGCGTTACTTGAGAGAAGAGCTTCGTGCACACGGTGGCAACGCCGGCGAAGTGATGCGGTCGGATCTCACCCTCCAAGCCCTCGGCCGCTCCTCTGGGAACCACGGTTGTCGCAAATCCCTCCGGGTACATGACCTCCACCGAGGGCGCCCAGACGAGATCTGCGCCGGCGGCTGCGAGTTGTGCCACATCGCCTTTTTCGTCGCGGGGGTAGCGGGCGAGATCTTCGTTCGGCGCAAATTGGGTCGGATTGACGAAAATCGACACGACCACCCGGTTGGCCTTTTTCCGGGCGAGGCGAACGAGGCTCATATGCCCCTCGTGCAAGGCGCCCATCGTCGGCACCAGGGCGACCCTCTCCCCGGCCTTGCGCCATTCCCTGATCGTACGGTGCAGCGCTGCGTGGGTGCGCACCGTTTTCAGGTTCCGGACGGGGCTCGTGCTCGGCATGGATCAGACGGCCTGTGCAGGGTTCGGGGCCCTCACAAAAGCCGGCTTTGTCCGTCCGTCAAGCCCCCCGAAGCGCCGGCCGGCCGGGAGTTCAGCGTCTGGGGGTAGAAGGTCTTGCGCCGCCCGTGCCTGCGTCCAATCTGATAGGGTGGAGGCATCGAATCGCCGGAACCGGCGTAGGCGGCAGGTGCTGGACATGGTAGCGGTTGGAAAATCTGCAAAAGCGGGCTCTGCGGGCCACAGTGCTCTGCGCTCTGGTGCGGACCGGCTACCGTCGATGGATGAGATCTCCAGTCACCATCTGATCGACGAAACACGCCTGGTCGGGGGGTTGATCGAACGCGCGGTCTATTCCGAAGACGAGCGCCGCAGAACGGCCGAGATCGCGCGGCGCCTCGTGCAGCAGGCCCGGTCGGACCAGACCCAGCACGGAGGCGTCGATGCCTTCATGCAAGAGTACGGTCTGTCCAGCGAGGAAGGCGTCATCCTGATGTGTCTTGCGGAGGCGCTGTTGCGCATCCCGGATGCGCAGACCGCCGATGCCTTCATTGCGGAGAAAATCAGCGGCGGTAACTGGCAACGCCATCTGGGGCATTCGGACAATCTTCTGGTCAATGCGTCCACATGGGGGCTGATGCTCACGGGGCGTCTCGTCAAGCTGAAAGCCGCCCGCAGCGCCAATCCGGTCGATGCCGTAAAGCGCATGGTGGCGCGTTCCGGCGAGGCGGTCATCCGTCAGGCCATTCGGCAGGCGGTCAAGCTCCTAGGCGAGCAGTTCGTGATGGGGCGCACCATCGAGGATGCGATCGACCGCGCGCGCGGCTATGAGGCTCAAGGTTATCGTATCTCCTACGATATGCTGGGCGAGGCCGCGCGCTCGGAGGCCGACGCGGAGCGCTACTTTCAGCGCTATGTCAACGCAATCGACAGAGTGGGTCTCGCCATCGGTCCGTTACGGGCCACGCATGTGGATGCGCTCGTTACGCGGCCCAGCATTTCGGTGAAGCTGTCGGCCCTGCATCCCCGGTTCGAGGCCGGTCGCGATGAGAATTTGCTGCGCCATCTCCTGCCGCGCCTCAACGCCCTGGTGCGCCACGCCGAGGCTCGCGGCCTCGTCATCACCATCGATGCAGAGGAGCAAGAGCGCCTCGAACCGACGCTGATGATGTTCGGCGAGGCGATGATCAATCCGGGCACTGCCAACTGGAACGGGCTTGGCATCGCCGTGCAGGCTTATGGACGGCGCGCCATTCCGGTTCTGCGCTGGCTGCGCAGGCTGGCCGACGCGACGGGCAAGCGCATTCCTGTCCGTCTCGTCAAGGGGGCCTACTGGGACAGCGAGATCAAATGGGCCCAGGAGCGGGGTCTGGCCGACTATCCCGTCTTCACGACAAAGCGCAGCACCGATGTCTCATATCTGGCCTGCATGCGATACATGCTGTCCTCACCGCGGCATTTTCAGAGCCAGTTCGCCTCCCACAATGCGCACAGCATCGCTTCGGCAATCGTTGCGGCTGGACACACGCCGATCGAATTCCAGCGGCTCCATGGAATGGGTGAAGCCATCTATAACGGCGTCGTGGGGGCTGCGGGCGAAGGTCATGCGTGCCGGATCTACGCGCCTGTTGGCGATCACGAGGATCTCCTCGGGTATCTGGTGCGCCGGCTGTTGGAGAACGGTGCCAACACATCGTTCGTCAATCGGCTTGCCGATGAGGAGACCCCCATCGCGCGCATCATTTCTGACCCCGTCGAGGAGGCGGAGCGCGAGCGGGCGGGTGGCACGATGGAGCGTGCACTTGTGCGCCCCCGCGACGTCTTCTGGCCGGAGCGGCGCAATTCCGCGGGGCTGGCTTTAGACAGCGCGCAGGTGAGATCGACGCTGCTGGGGGAGATGGCCCTCGCGCTGCAAGGCCCGTTCGAAAGCGGTCCTGTCGTTTCGGGTGTCGCGCGGGCCGGTGGCGATCTGGCTGAGCTGGTGCTGTGTCCTCATGATCGGGGGCAGCGGCTGGGAACGGTCGTTGAAGCAACGCCGCAGGACATCGAAGCGGCGATCCGGGCTGCGTCGGCAAGTTCACGCGCATGGGACCTCGTGGGAGGGCCCCAGCGGGCGAAGATCCTGGATACCGCCGCTGATCTCATCGAGCGCGACCGCGCCAGGCTCATGGCACTGTTGGTGCGTGAGGCCGGAAAGACGATCCCGGCCGCGCTCGCGGAGGTGAGGGAAGCGGCCGATCTGTTGCGCTATTATGCCTTCGAGGCGCGCCGCAAATTCGCTGATCCCATTCCGCTTCTCTCAACGACGGGCGAACGCAATACTCTGGAACTCAGGGGCCGTGGACCGTTTGCCTGTATCGCACCATGGAACTTTCCGCTGGCGATTTTTGCCGGGCAGATCGGCGCGGCGCTGGCGGCTGGCAATTCCGTGCTGGCCAAGCCTGCGGCGCAGACACCCCTCGCAGCCGCCGCAGCCGTTCGCATTTTTCACGAGGCCGGAGTTCCCCATGAGGTTCTCCATCTCTTGACCGGAGGCGGTTCGGTCGGCGCGGCTCTGGTCAAAGATTCGCGCGTCAAGGGTGTGGCCTTCACAGGGTCCAACGAGACAGCGTGGGCCATCCAGAGATTGCTGGCTGAGCGCCGTGGCGACATTGTCCCGTTTATTGCCGAGACGGGCGGGCTCAATGCCATGATCGCGGATTCGAGCGCGCTGCCCGAGCAGGTGGTGCGCGATGCCGTGCGATCCGCCTTCGACAGCGCGGGTCAGAGATGCTCGGCAGCCCGTGTTCTCTTTATCCAGGAGGAGATCGCAGGCCGTACTCTGGCGATGCTGACGGGCGCGATCGCCGCGCTCACGGTCGGTGATCCGTTCGAGTTCGCCACCGACATTGGCCCAGTCATTGATGAGACGTCGCAGGATGGTCTCGATTCACACAAGCTCAAGATGCAAGGTATTGCCAAGGAGCTGATCGACGTGCCGATGCCGGCGCACTGCCGGGGTGGAACCTACGTCACGCCGGCCTGCTACGAGATCGACCGGATGGACATTCTCGAACGAGAGGTTTTTGGTCCCATCCTTCACGTCGTGCGCTTTCCGCGCGATGGCCTCGATGACGTCATCGCTGCCATCAATTCCAGTGGGTTTGGGCTGACCATCGGGCTTCACAGTCGTATCGAGGGGGTTGCTGACAGGGTGTCGCAGTTGGCGCGCGTCGGCAATCTCTATGTCAATCGCAACCAGATCGGTGCGGTGCCCGGTGTTCAGCCGTTCGGAGGGGAAGGGCTGTCGGGAACGGGGCCGAAGGCGGGCGGGCCGAACTATCTGACGCGATTTGCGACGGAGCGCGTGCGCTCAACGGATATCACGGCGACCGGCGGAAATGTCCAACTGCTGACACTGGCGGTCAAGGACGATGGCTGAGGCAGGACCAGACAGAGGTCGCGGCGCCCCGCCGGATAGTCTTGGCGTTGGCGGACCCGGGGGCTAAGTTTATCGGGCGAGCCCTTGAAGTCTTGGAATGCGCAATGAGTACGAAGGATAAGCAGACACCGGTCGAAAGAGGGGTGAACCCCCAGGCCGGAGGTCGGCCGGCGCCGGCCGCGGACCGGGGGGGGAAGGCGCCGGCACGCGGCGGGTCCGCTTCGGAAAGTGTGGCAGAATTCATCGCGCACATGTCTGCCACCGCGCCGTCGTCTGGAACCGAGCGCGGGCGGCTGATCTTTGCCATGGACGCTACGATGAGCCGCCAGCCGACATGGGACATGGCCCTGTCGCTGCAGTCGGAGATGTTCCGCGCCGTCAAGGATGTCGGCGGCCTCGACGTTCAACTGGTTTTCTTCCGTGGAACAGCCGAGTGCCGCGCGTCGAGGTGGGTGAGTGATCCCGAGGCCCTTGCGGGGCTCATGCGTCAGGTTTCGTGTCAGGGGGGGCTCACTCAATTGGGCCGCGTGATCGGTCATGCGAGCGCAGAGGCGCGCGCGCGCAAGATCAATGCACTCGTCTATGTCGGTGATGCCATGGAGGAAGCAATTGATCCTCTGTGCGCCAAGGCCGGAGAACTGGGCCTCCTCGGTGTCCCGGTCTTCCTTTTCCAAGAGGGACATGATCCATTGGCTACCACCGCCTTCCGCGAGATCGCCCGGCTGACCAAAGGTGCGACATGCCGCTTCGATGCGGGGTCGGCCGCCCAGTTGCGCGCGCTGCTGACGGCCGTGGCTGTTTACGCTTCGGGTGGGCGCAAGGCATTGCAAGCCCTCAGCCGGCGCAGCGATGGAGAGGGTGCGCGCCTCTTGATCGGCCAAATGAAATCGGGTGGCTGAGGGGCGATGAGCTATCTTCTTCTAGGGCTGGCGACGCTGGTGATCGGGCTCCTTCTGGCCCGGGGGTTCACGCGCGCCAACCCCGCAGTTCTTGCGCGTCAACTCCGCTTCATCGGGGGTATCCTGCTTTTGGCCATCTCCGTCATCCTTGTGGCGCGCGGTCAGTCTGGTGTGGGTGTCCTGCTGGGGTTCATCGCCTGGGGGCTCTTGATGGGGCGCGGTGTGATGCCGTGGGGTCAAGGAGGCTGGGGTGGCTCCGCGCCATCTCAGGGGCAGGGGTCGCGGATTGATACCGACAATCTCGAGATGGAATTGGATCATGACACGGGGGCGGTGCGCGGGCGTATCCTGAAAGGTCGATTTGCGGGCCGTGAAATCGAAACATTGAGTCCCGCCGATCTCGTCACGCTCTGGCAGGACTATGCGTTTCGCGATCCCGTGTCCGCGCAGATTCTCGAGGCCTATCTCGATCGCCGTCACCCGAGTTGGCGTGACGACATGGACCAGGAGTATTCAGAGGGCGGATATGAGCAGGGCGGTGGCGCCCGGGGTGGTTCGTCCCGCTCGGGACGGGCCGGCAGCATGACCCGCGAGGAGGCTCTGGAGATTTTGGGGCTGAATGACGATGCGGCCGAAGACGCAATCCGCGCGGCCCACCGCGAGTTGATGAAGAAGCTGCATCCCGACAGGGGCGGATCGAACTACCTGGCCTCGAAGATCAACGAAGCGAAGGATGTGCTGCTCGGCGTGTGAGTGCGGTCAATTCGTCCGGGCCACGAAGCAGTCGAGGGAAATCTGGCGCAGCGCATTGCACGCACTGGTCGCCGATCGCGAGTCGAAACCTGCAAACCGCGCCCGGTAAAGCTGCCGTCCACCCGATGTGAGAGGCAGAGTGACGGGTGTCCCGGCAGCCAGGATTTGGCCTGCCGCTGCTGTGGTCCGCTCCAGTGCGCGCGCTGCATCTGCTGGCGTTGAATAGACGCCGATTTGCACAGCATAGCCACCCGGCGCGCTGGCGGCTGTCTCGAACGACGCCGATCCTGCTGATGCCGTTGCGAAGGTCGGTCGCCCTTCCAGCCGCGCCATCTGTGCCTCCAGCGTGGATGGCGCACGGCCTTGACGCACGGATCCGTCCAGCTTGGGGATGATCGTTTCATGAACTTCGGCGACGTCCGTGGAGTGTGGGGCGTCGATGGCCGCCGCGTATTCCGGAGCTGCGTTGGCAGCGTCGTCGCGTGCGGCAAGCTCTGCACGCAACGCCGAAAAGCTGGGCCGCAGCGTGTCCTCGACGCGCGCCAACGTCTCGATATCACCTTGTGGCTCGACGACCTGCTGCTGGGCCTCGGCGAACTGAGAGGGAGCTGCCTGGCTGGACGGCGAGGGCTGCAGGACAGGCACCGTCTTGACCTTAGCGATGTTGACCGGAGCGCCGGGTGCCGCAGCGATGGTGTCGGCCAGTGAAAGTCGATCAGCATCCTGGTTCGGCGGTGGCTGTGGCCGGCGTGCGGGTAGCGGAACGGGAACAGGCCTTCCCTCCGGCGGTGATGCGATCTTCTTCTGAGCCGCGGTGATGTGGGCCTGCGACTTCGCTGCGGGGGCTTTGCTCACGGGTCGCGCTTCGGCGACCAGCATCGGGCTCGATTTGCGGGTCCGTGTCGTGGAAGCCTGGTCGATGGCCTGTGCAAGCAGCATGCGCATGTGGGCATCACGCGCGCTGGCGCTGATACCGCCCATCACCACGGCCACCACATGCTTCTTACCCGCCCGGAAGGATGAGATGAGATTGAAGCCGGAGGCGCGCGTGTACCCCGTCTTCATGCCGTCGACCCCGGCGAACGTGCCCAGCAGCGAATTGTGGGAGCGATGCGTCGTTCCTGCATAGGTGAACGAGCGCATGGAGAACCGCCGGTAGTGCTGCGGAAAGTCGTCCTGCAGGCGCATCGCCAGCATGAGCATCTCGCGCGCTGTCGTCACTTGCTCGTCGTTCGGTAGGCCGGAAGCATTGCGAAACACTGTGCGCTGCATGCCCATTGCGCGTGCGCGCTCCGTCATGAGCCGGGCGAAGGCTGGCTCGCTGCCGGCCAGATGCTCTGCAACGGCGACCGCCATGTCGTTGGCGGATTTGACGATCAACGCGTTGATGGCATCGGAGAGCGTAATCTTAGCTCCAGGCTTCAGGCCGAGCTTTGAGGGTGCGGCCGCGGCAGCGCGCGCACTGACGGTCACTTTGGTGTCGAGACTGGTCCGGCCAGATTCGATGGCCTCCAACGCCAGGTAAATGGTCATAATTTTCGTCAGCGATGCGGGGCGGCGAAGCTCTCCTCCCGATCTATCGTGAAGGACTTTGCCAGAATTAGCATCGATGACCATCGAGGCGGCCTTCTCGGCCGCGCGCGCAGGCGCGATCCACAGTCCTGACACAACGGCCAGGGTCAGACCGATCGCGGCTGAGCATGAGTTCCGCGTTCCAAATACCAAGTGTGACGCCCTCGAAGTCGAAGCCCTGCAATGGATTTCGGGAAGCCCGCCACGGTGGTCCGCAATCCTATGAACCGCCCCGGCACAGGGTTTCCCGTCCGTCGTATTGAGATACCAAACCAGCTTTTGTTGGCGGCTTTTGGGCTTGGTGAATCGTGCGACGCCTTTTGTTCTTTTGCCCAGGCTAGCACGATCCGCCTGAACTCTGGTTAACGGGCGCTGATGCAACTGAAATGCTGCGACGCAAGATGACATTGGCAATGTTGTGCGCTGCAGCTATATATAAAGAAGGCGCCACTGGCGCCGCTAGCAAGCATTCCGAATGCTAAGGCTCCCCCCGACAACACCTAAAACCATAGGTCGTACGATGATCAACAATTTCCAGGATTTCCAGAAGATGGGCCAGACCGGCATGGACGGCGCCATGCGCATGATGGGCGAGTGGAACAAGAACTGGCAGGCCATTGCAGCTGAAATGACCGACTACTCGAAGCGCGCGTTCGAAGACGGTACGTCGACGTTCGAGAAGCTCGTCGCGGCAAAGTCACTTGAGCAGGTGATGGAAATTCAGACCAGCTACGCCAAGCGGGCCTATGAGGACTACATGCACCAGATGAACAAGATCGGGTCGCTCTACTCCTCCTTCGCCAAGGAAGCCTTGAAGCCCATGGAGCGCACGTTCCACACCGGGCGCTGAGACGGCGACCCTCCTCGGCGCTGAGGTCAGTACCGATAGACAGGCCCGGGCGGTAAGCCCGGGCCTTTTTTGTGTCGAAGTGCATCCCCACTTTGAGGGCGGGCGTTCGCTCTTTGGGGGGAGGTTCCGGGTTTCGACAATCGGTTGCCCAGTTTGGCCCGTATCGTGAATTGTCTGTCTGTCCTGGCTGAATAAGGCAAGGCGACAATGTTTCTGCTAGGATGTTGCGTCGGCCGGTGGCCGGACTGCAGTGTGACGGAATGGAAGATGTGACGTGAAGACTAGCAGGAAGGGGACAAGCAGGAAGCTGCCGGGGCAGGGCCAAACCTGTCCCGCAAAATCGGAAATGGAGGCCGGGGGCACGCTCATGTCGGGTTCGGACTGGGAGGCGGGTCTCAGAGCCGGCAAGGATCGACCCGGCAATGGCGGTGATGAGCATGGCAAAACGAGCATCGTTACCAAGGTTCGTCCAAAAACCAAGAAGCCGTCACTCTATAAGGTTCTGCTTCTCAACGACGACTACACACCGATGGAGTTCGTTGTTCACGTCCTGGAGAAGTTCTTCAACAAGGGACGTGAGGAGGCGACGACGATCATGCTGAGGGTCCATCACGAAGGCGTGGGGATCTGCGGTATTTTCACCTACGAAGTGGCCGAGGCCAAGGTTACGCTGGTCATGGATTTCTCGCGCCAGCATGGTCATCCCCTGCAATGCACCCTGGAGAAAGAGTAGGTTCGACGTGCCGTCCTTCTCAAAGAATCTGGAAGCCTCGCTGCATCGTGCGCTGGAATACGCCAATGCTCGCAATCATGAATACGCCACGCTTGAGCATCTTCTTGCAGCGTTGATCGACGACCGTGATGCATCAGCGGTGATGCGCGCCTGCAAGGTCGATCTTGCGCGGCTGCGCAAGCGCATCGACGAGTATCTCGACACCGAATTCACATCGATCGTCAACAAAGACATGGCCGAGGCATCGCCGACACCGGGCTTCCAGCGTGTCATTCACCGGGCCGTCCGGCCGGGAGGAAGTCACGGGCGCCAACGTGCTGGTGGCGATCTTCGCCGAGCGCGAGAGCCACGCCGCCTACTTCCTGCAAGAGCAGGATATGACGCGGTTCGATGCGGTCCAGTACATCAGCCACGGGATTCCGAAACGGCCAGGGATGTCGGAGCCGCGCGTCGTGCGAGGAACGGAAGACAACGATGGTTCGGAGGCTCCCGATGACCGTAAAGGCCAGCAGGACGCCCTCAATACCTACTGCGTGAACCTGAACCGCAAGGCCCGGGACGGCAAGATTGATCCCTTGATCGGCCGCGAACCCGAGGTGTTGCGCACGATCCAGGTTCTCTGCCGGCGTCAAAAGAACAACCCGCTCCTCGTTGGTGACCCCGGTGTCGGCAAGACCGCCATCGCCGAGGGCCTGGCGCGGAAAATCGTGCGCGGCGAGGTCCCGGAAGTTCTGGCCGATGCCACGATTTTTGCCCTCGACATGGGCGCATTGCTCGCAGGTACCCGCTACAGGGGCGACTTCGAGGAACGGCTCAAGGCCGTCATGAAAGAGGTCGAGGCCTATCCCGGGGCGGTCTTGTTCATCGACGAAATTCACACGGTGATCGGTGCTGGTGCGACCTCCGGTGGGGCTATGGATGCGTCCAACCTTTTGAAGCCCGCCCTGCAGTCCGGCGTTTTGCGGTGCATTGGATCGACAACCTACAAGGAATACCGGCAGCACTTCGAGAAGGATCGTGCGCTCGCCCGCCGCTTCCAGAAGATCGACGTCAAGGAACCGACGGTGGCGGACTCCATCGAGATCCTCAAGGGTCTCAAGCCCTATTTCGAGGACTACCACAAACTCAAGTACACCAATGACGCCATCAAAGCGGCAGTGGAACTGTCCGCGCGCTACATCCATGATCGCAAACTGCCCGATAAGGCGATCGACGTCATCGATGAGACGGGTGCCGCGCAAATGCTCTTGGGAGAAGGCAAGCGCAAGAAGAAGATCACGGTGAAGGAGATCGAGGCGACCGTCGCCACCATGGCCCGCATCCCGCCCAAGACCGTCACTAAGTCGGACGCGGAGGTGCTGTCCAATCTTGAGAAGGACATGAAGCGGCTGGTGTTTGGTCAGGACAAGGCCATCTCAGCTCTGACTTCCGCGATCAAGCTGTCCCGCGCCGGTTTGCGCGAGCCGGAAAAGCCGATCGGCTGCTACTTGTTCTCCGGCCCGACTGGCGTCGGCAAGACGGAGGTTGCCAAGCAACTGGCCAATCTCATGGGCGTGGAGCTGTTGCGCTTCGATATGTCGGAGTACATGGAGAAGCACTCCGTTTCGCGCCTGATTGGCGCGCCGCCGGGCTATGTCGGCTTCGACCAGGGTGGCCTGCTGACCGACGGCATCGACCAGCACCCTCATAGCGTCCTGTTGCTCGACGAGATCGAGAAGGCGCATCCCGACCTGTTCAACATCCTGTTGCAGGTGATGGATCATGGCAAGCTGACCGATCACAATGGGAAGTCGGTCGATTTCAGGAATGTGATCCTCATCATGACGACGAACGCCGGCGCGTCTGACCTCGCCAAACCGCCCATGGGCTTTGAGCGTGGCCGGCGTGAGGGCGAGGACACCGAGGCGGTGAATCGGCTGTTCACTCCGGAATTCCGCAACCGGCTCGACGCTGTAATACCCTTCGCAGGCCTCCCGCCCGAAGTCATCGCCAAGGTCGTCGATAAGTTCATCTTCCAGCTGGAGGTGCAGCTTTCGGAGCGCAGTGTCACGATTGAGCTTTCCGACGATGCCCGCAAGTGGATCGGCGAGATTGGCTACGACGAGAAGTTTGGCGCGCGTCCGCTCGGCCGGGTGATCCAGGAACACATCAAGAAGCCGCTCGCCGACGAATTGCTTTTCGGCAGGCTGGAGCATGGCGGCACCGTCAAGATCGGATTGGAAGGCGCTGGATTGGAGCGCCGCCTTGCATTCGAATTCCTGCCGGCCGATCCGGCCGCCAAGCCGCCGCCCGCACCCGAGGACGATGACGAGGACGCCGACGCGGCGGCGGGAGGCGAAGAGAGCGGGGAGAGCGCACTCGTCGATCTGGCACCCCGCAAGGCGTTGCCGGGTCCGCGTGACAAGAAGGACCGGGCTGCTCGTCCCACCGGGTCGGTTCCGGGTGTGCCGCGCAAGAAGGGCGAGTGATCATGGATCCGGGCGCCTCAGTGCGCCAGGCCCACCCAAGATATTCAACGCGCACGTTCCGCCGCATGGAAACCAGGCGCCCCAGGCCCGGGGCGGTCGCTGAGGGTTCGGACCAGACGGCCCGTGTTCAATGCTCTGGCCCTGATCTCCTCGCGAACGGCCATCCTGCGCGTTTCAATCGGAGACCCGGGTTAGCGCTTTGGTAAGGCTCACCGGCTAGCCTCGCACCGTTCGAGGATGCGTGCGGGTGGAGCTGGCGATGGGTTTTCTAAAGTCTGTTGATATGGATGCGCTGATTGCCGCCGGTGCGGTCGAGGAGGCCGACGTCACGGCGATGCGCCGGGCGTACTACGAGGATGGCTACATCAGCGAGGCGGAGGCGGAGGTCCTTTTCCGGCTTGAACATGCCTGTTCGCGTCATGATCTCAGCTGGGCTGCATTCTTCGTGGAGGCTGTTACCGACTTTGTCGTCAATCAGGCCCAACCCGAAGGCTATGTGACGGCCGAGAACGCGAGCTGGCTCGTCAGCCAGATCGAGCAAGGGGCCAAGGGCTGCTCGAAGAATGAGCTGGAACTCCTGATCAATGTTCTGGACCGTGCGCGCTGGTCGCCGCAGAGCCTGGCTTCATTTGCTCTGGAACAAGTGCGCCGTTCCATCGTGAATGGCAAAGGGCCAATGCGCCAGGGCGATCAGCCACCTGGAGTGGTTTCAGAGACCGATGTCGAGACCTTGCGCCGGATTCTCTACGCATTTGCAGGTGACGGCGGGATCGCGATCACGCGCGCCGAAGCCGAGGTTCTGATTGCGATCGAGGAGAGCCTGGCTGAAGGAGCCGCACCGCCGGCATGGACCGACCTGTTCGTGAAGGCCATGGCGAACGTGATCATGTCAGCATCCGGTTATGCCGCTCCCACCCGTGAAGAGGCCTTGCGGGCGGATGCATGGCTGAAGCGACGGGGCGAGTTGTCGCCAGGTGCGTTCCTGACCGCGATGGTGACGTCCAGTCTGTCCAACATCTGGGACTATTATCACACGCAGTCGCCGGAGGAGCGCGCTCTGGAAAGACTGGAGCAGCAGCGCATTGAGATCATCACCAACGAGGAAATCACGCCGAGCGAGGCCACGTGGCTCGTCGATCGCCTGACCCGGGATAGCCGTCTGACCGAAACGGAGCTCGTACTGCTCGACTGGTTGCGTCGCGAGCAGCCGATGCTGCATCCAGCCCTCGTTGAACTTGTCGAGCGGGCGGGAGCGGCCGCCTGATCTGCGGTGCGGGTCGAGGACCGATGCGCGGGTTTACGGTGCTGCCGTAAGATCGCCGGAGGCCTGCGCGGCGAGATCGAGGCGACAGAACTCAGATCGCGTCTACGATGAGGTGGCGGCCTCTGGCGGCGGCCAGAAGTTGGGTTAACTCTTTTCTCTTCGCACGCTCAGCAGGCTGGTCCAGGGTCGCCGTTGATAGCTCACCGCCCGACAGGGCGGGGGCGCGCCGTCGCGACCAAAGGTCGCCGGCACAACTTGCGGGCTGAATGCGAACCGCCCTGCCTGAGATCGGCTGTGAATTCGGTTCTCGGGTCACGTTCCGTCCGGCGGCGGCCGCGCCATTGTTCGGGTTGCCAGTTTACGCCGGCTGATGGGCCGTCTAGAACACCCGTCATCTCACAGACACCGATCCAATCCGATCACTGACATGGGACCGCATCCGCGATGTTCGACAAGATCCTGATTGCAAACCGCGGCGAGATTGCCTGCCGGGTCATCAAGAC
>CAZZPH010000029.1:0-16920 GCA_964655725.1 uncultured Hyphomicrobium sp. | reverse complement strand
GGATGCTCTACCACTGAGCTACCGCGGAACAGCGCGCATCACGTGCGCGAGGGCTGATTAGCAGAACCGGGCTGCCAGGAGAAGTGCTTTTCGGTCGCGAGAGGCGGGCTGGTGCGCGATCCACGCGTCTGGGGTCCGTGATCTTGCGCCAGACTCTCGAAGCCGCCGGCTATCGGGGCGCAGCGTCGGGCCGGGCGAGGCGCAGAGGAACAACGATGCTAACCGGATATGTCGCTTGGGAGGTGCGAGCGGTCTGGCCTGCCGGGCGGATAGCAAGCCCCACGAGCTTGGGCAGCGTTCGGAATTCTTTCCATGAATCCTGCCAGACGTCGGTGCCTGTTTCACGATCCCGGCCGAAATACGAGAACGCGAAATTGGCTCTCATCAGCGGGAGCGTTCTGGTCTCGAGCAGTCCGGAGGTTGGGCCGGCGGTATACGGGGATAGTGACACGGCCAGATGCGCTTCCCCAGACGGTTCCGACGGCAATCGGGAGAGTTCGACACGATATGGCCCTCCTCCTGCGGGTCCATCGACGAAGTCTGCAATGAAGCTGAGCCGATCCGGTTCTCCCTCGAAGACGAGGCGGCTGAGACCGCTTGGGGCGACCTGGAACACCGGGCGCGCTTGAGATATTCTCTCCGCAATGCTGTGCAGCATCTCGGCGGTGGCATCGATCTTCTCGGCATGTCGCGCCGCGTCCAGGGTTCGCCGCCCCGTGTCGATAGAACCGGGCATCAGTGCAACGGTAAGTGCTGCAATTGTCACAACGATCAGCATCTCCACGAGCGTGAATCCAGCGTTCTTCTGCAGATGTGGAACTGTATCGCTGTGCGGGCTCATGGCGCCCTCGCAAGTTTGACGCTCGTCAGCGTCAGGTCGCGCGTGGGGCGGCCTGGCGCATCACGCCACGACACGGTGACGTCGATGCGCATCGCGAGACGCTGGGGATCGGATGATGGACCTGCTGCCGATGAGCCAAGCGGAGTGATTGTCGTTGTCCAGGCCATACCCTGCGCAGAGGTGCCCGACTGCCTGCCGGCGATGAGGGGTGTCGCCGTGCCGGCTGCATGAAGCAGCGCGCGCGCTGTTGAGAGAGCGCGCGCTTCATCTTCAAGGGTCCGCAGGCCCTGCAGTCCGGTATCGAATCCGCGGAACGTCCAGGCCGCGACCAGCGCCAGAATGACGAGCGCGACCACCGCCTCGATCAGTGTAAAACCATCCTCGCGCCGGAGTGCCGCCATGTCACAAGTCCTGCCTGCGCGAGATGGTGCCCGTCAGCCAGTCGACGGAGATCACGGTTCGCTGCTTACCCGAGGTAAGGGCGACCGCGCCTCGCGAGGCGCTGCCGTCGGGACGGAACCGGAACATCAACCGCGCCGTACCTTGAGAACTGCGGCCGGGCAGGGCATCGCTGATCGAGATCCAGCCAGGAAGCTCGCGCGGTTGGGGTGCGCTGTCGCTCCAGTACTGGTTTGTGTTGGTGTCGAGAACGACGACTTGATCTTGACCTGACATGCGTGCCGTTGCCCGCGCACTCCGCAACGCTGTTGCGATGTGGCCAGCGGCAGTTTCGAATGCGGCGTGCGTCCGTGATCCAGCTATGCGTGGCAGGACGACGAGGGCGGTCACGGCGATGATGATTAGAACCGCGAGAAATTCCAGCAGCGTGAAGCCCGCGTCGCGGTGCTTGAGATGGGGGTGGGGTGCGCTCATCGGATCACGATCTCGTTGACCGATAAGATCGCATTCATGACGGAAATCACCAGGGTTCCGATGAACAGGCCGATCAGGATCGTCAGCACGGGTGTCAGGAGTGTCGTCAGGCGGTCCATGCGCCGTGCAACCGAAGCTTCATAGTTTTGCGCGACGCGCTGCAGCAGTGGGGCCAATTGCCCGGTTTCCTCACCCACGCGAGCCAGTCGCAGAAACAACTCGGGCATCAGCCCTGAGTGATTGAGCGGCGCGACCAGCGTGCTGCCTCGCTCGATGGCAGCACTGGCGTTGCGCACCGCGTCGGAGAAGGCGCGGTTGGAGAGAACGCCTGCGGTCATCTGCATGGCTTCTGTGACAGGCACACCGTTGCGCAACAATGCGGACAGCGTTCCTGCGAGCCGCGCCGTCTGGCTCTCACGAACCAAGCAACCCGCGACCGGCATATTGAGAATCGTCCTGTCAATCCGATAGCGCAAGGAGGGTGTGCGCCACGCGAACACAGCCCCCGCGAGCGCCGCGATGGCCAGTCCCGACAGCAGCAGGGCATGATCGCCGAAGAAGGTTTCAACCGCCGAGAGCACTGCGACGATGAAGGGTGGCTGAAGGCCGGCATCTTCGAATATCGGACGAATGGCGGGGACGAGCAGCACGGTGATGACGGCGAGTGCGACGATCGCGGCGACGATCAGGAACGCCGGGTAAATGAGCTGGGAGAGGGTTTTCTCTCGCATCTCTGCGGTGCGCTCCAGATGCGTTGCCACGTCATCGAGAACCTCACTGAGCGTTCCGCTGGCCTCGCCCGCTTCCACCAGCCGCACATAGGTTGCGGGAACCACGCCGCCCGATGCTGCGAGCGCGGCGGACAGAGACTGCCCTTGCATCACACGGTCGACCAGCGAGTGGGTGAGCCGCCGGATCCTCTGGGGAAGGGCAGGTTGGACGGCAATAATGCGCAGAGCCTCGTCGATCGGTAGGCTGGCCTTGACCAGGCCCGCAAGTTCGCGCGTGAAGACAGCGAGGGGACGGGTGGACAGTACGCGTGTGCCGCCGATCTCTCGTCTCCACCAGGGCTGTGCAAGTGTGCTGCCCTCGCGGAGGCTGATGGGAACATAGCGGCGGCGCGCCAGGGCCTCGAGCGCATCGGTGCGGGTCGCAGCGTTCAGTTCGCCGTGCGCAATCGCCCCATTGGTATCGTAGGCTTTATACTGGAAGCGTGGCATCGGCCGGCCTCGTGACGCGCAAGACCTCATCGAGGGTCGTCTCTCCGGCCAGAACGCGGTGGATCCCGCTCTGAAGGAGTGTCGGCATTCCGCGCGATACGGCCTCCGCCTCGATCCCGGCTTCGCTCGCGCCCTTGCGGATCAATCCCGCGTTCTCGCCTGTCAATCTCATGAGTTCATAGATCGCTGTGCGCCCGCGATAACCCGTACCGCGGCACTCCGGGCAGCCCTTGGGCATTCTGAGCGCGGGCGGTTGCCCCCGATGGCAGGGGTGGTCCCGGTGAGCGAGGGACACAATGCGCTGGGCACTCGCTGCATCTGGCTCCCATGGTGCCGCACACGCACACAGCCGCCTCACCAGCCGCTGAGCCAGCACGCCCTTGAGGCTCGAGGCCAGGAGATAGTCTTCCACGCCCATATCGAGGAGGCGGGTGATGGTCGCTGCCGCACTATTGGTATGAACAGTCGAGAGGACGAGGTGGCCCGTCAGTGAGGCGCGGATCGCGATCTCAGCCGTCTCCATGTCGCGGATCTCGCCGACCATGATGATGTCGGGGTCCTGGCGCAGGATCGAGCGCAAAGCGGAGGCGAAGGTAAGACCGATCTTGGGGTTGACGTGGATCTGGTTGACGCCTTTCAGCTGATATTCGATCGGGTCCTCGACAGTGAAAAGCTTGCGCTCGGCGCTGTTGAGTGTGGAAAGGGCCGCGTAAAGTGTTGTTGATTTGCCGCTGCCGGTCGGACCTGTGACGAGGATGATCCCATTGGGCTCTGCCAGGATGCGCTGGAACGACTGAAGCTCGGCGCCGGCAAACCCGAGACCTGCGAAATCGAGCGGAACGCTGTCACGATCGAGGATGCGCAGCACGACACTTTCGCCATGCATGGTCGGCATGGTGGAGATGCGCAAATCAATCTCGCGACCATGGACCGTGACCTTGATACGTCCATCCTGGGGACGGCGACGTTCGGCGATGTCGATTTGTGCCATGATTTTGATGCGCGAGGTCAAGGCGTGCCGGATGGACAGGGGAAGCACCTCGACGGTCGTCAAGACTCCATCGATGCGGTAGCGAATGGTGAGGCTGTCCTCTTGCGGCTCGACGTGAATGTCGGACGCGCGTGCATCTACTGCCCGCACGACGAGATCCTGCACCAGCCGGATGACAGGCGCCTCGCTTGCCATGTCCTGAAGGCGCCGCACGTCGGCATCGGCCGTTGTGTCCGCCGGCTGGTGTTCGTCGAGCACGGCTGTGCGGCGCGCAGATGCAGGGGCTGCGTAGAGCTGTTCAATGGCGCGTTCGATCTCAGCGGTACTCGCCAATGCGATCTCGACCGGCCGTTCCAGTAGGAATGCGAGGGCAGCCAAGGCATCGGACTGGAAGGGGTCCGCTACGGCCACGCGAACAGCCCGAGGACCATCCTCCAACGGCAGGATGTGGTGCTGCGAGAGGAAGCCCAATGGCACCTTATCCGCCAGTATCGGGCGCACCGGCCAGTCCGCCTCACGGACACGCGGCACGGTCAGAACGGTGCTCAGGACGCCGATCAGATCGCTGTCGCGGACGAGCCCGAGGCGCGACACGATCACATCCAGGCGCTCGTTGGACTGCGCGCGCGCGCGTTCGGCCCGTGTGGCGGCGAGTTCGTCGAGCAGACGCGCCTCCAGGAGTGCGGTGCGCAACAGGGTCGTAAAGGTTGACCCGCGCGGATCGGGCAGGTCTTGCCCCTTGATCATCGTGTTCAACGCCATAGTGCGCTCCCGCGCTAATCAAGACCTGAAACACCCCATCGATCAGGACGAGGCAGGCTGTTACTATACGTCAGGATTGGTAGTTCCGGCATCGCTCCGCGCATTAACTTAAAGAGCGGGGGGTCGTGCGTGCGAGGCCCCTTCTGCACGGAGTTTGTGGGACATCTGGCAGGCAAAGCCTGAAGGACGACGGACGGATGAGTGTGCTCCAACTCGATGTGCGTGACGCGGCAATCCAGGCGTTCTCCTGGTGGCGGGGCGAGTTATCCGCTCTTGTGCCGGCCACGCTTCGTGGTGGGCGGCGCAAGGCGCCTCATGACGTCATCGCGCTGGTACGGGGCGCGCGCCTTAGTCCAGCCGGCCATGAGACCGATATCGCAGACACAGGGTCTGACAGTCCAGGCGAACAGACCAGTGCTTCGGCGCAGTTTGCTGAAGCCGAACTTCTGGCCGCGATCAGCCGGCAGAGCACCCGACGCCCCGCGCGCGTCGTGTTGCGTCTGAGAGAGCGGGACTGCCTGGTGCGGCGCATCGACGTGCCGCGGACGGCACGCGCCGATATCGCCCGAATTGCGGCCCTTGATCTGGAGCGAGCGACCCCGTTCAGACCCGCAGACGTCGTGTCGGCCGTCGTCGTCGACCCGGACCTCAACAGCCGCTCACGTCTCCATCTGCGACAGCTGATCGTCAAGCGCACTGTGATCGATGCGCTGACGGCGCGCGTTGAGGACGCTGGCGGTGAGGTCGTATCGATCGACTGTCTGGCTGCGGATGGGGCGACCGTATTACCGGCCGACTTTCTGGCGCAAACTGATGCCGCTGGAACCGGGGCAGGCAATGTCAGTACCGGGCGGGGGGCGCTTTTGGCCGCGCTTGTCGCCAGTCTGCTTCTGGGCGCTGCTGCGGTGACGATCTCGCGATCCGAGATGGTTCTGGCGGAGTTGCAGGCTGAGACGGCGGCATTGCGCTCCCGGCTTGCCGATGCCCGCGCGGTGGCAAATGCGCCGGACACCCTGCTGAATGCTGCGGCGGCATTCGAGCGGGTGAGAGAACGTCAGCCATCGCCGGTTCTGATCCTGGAAGATCTGTCGCGCCGCATTCCCGACAGTGCTTGGCTGACTGAGGTTCGCATGACGCGCGACACCCTCGATCTTTCAGGATACGCGCGTCCGGCGGCGTCGCTCGCTCCGCTCCTGGAGCGTTCCGCATTTGTTGAAACAGCGACACTGACCGCCCCAATCGTGATGGACACCGCCCAAGCGCGTGAGCGCTTCAGCCTGCGTCTGAAGATCCGGGCGGCGACGGCGCGCGATCTGGCGCCCGCCTCATCCCCAGAGACCGGGGCACCATGATGAGCCAGGCGGGGCGCATTCTTTCGAAGGTTGCAGCGCTGGGCCTGCTCGCTGCGGCGATGGCGGCCGTCTGGCTTGTTGCCGTGGTCCCCGTGATGAGCAGGATCAGCGGTCTGGAGGCTGATATTGCCGAGCAGCGGACATTCCTCGGCCGTTTGCAGCTTGAGGCGGCGATGATTGCGGATGAACCCACCATGGAGGCGGCGGGCGGCGTCGATGGACGCCAGCGCGGAGCGTTCCTGGACGGCAACAGCGAGGCGGAGCGTCTGGCCTTGCTCCAGGCGCATCTGGACCGCATTGCGCTCGCGGCAGGATTGTCGGTGTCGAGTTCTCAATCGATCGCCGGACCGGAGGTGGAGGGCGTCGAGTTTCTTGGCGTTCAGGTGCAACTGAGCGGAGAGATCGATTCAGTGCAGCGTGTGCTTCACGAGATCGAGACGGGCACGCCGGCTCTGGTTGTTGACGGTATCGATATCGTGCACCAGCCCGTAGCTCCGGGCGAAGCAGATGCTGCCCTCGACGTGCGCGTCAAGGTGCTCGGCGCCGTGCCGCCGCCGGACACCGTACAGCAAGGGAGTGTTGCGCCATGAGGCGTGCCGGAGCTCTGGTGATGATGGCGCTCGTCGCCGCGTCGGGCTACCTCTTCTGGCGGCAGGCGACGATCGAGATCGCGCGCACTGCGATAGCGCCGTCACCGGCCGAGGGGCCCCGCGATGTAACTGCGGCGCCAAGCGACGTGGCACCGCAGGCAACACTGCCGCCGCGCGACGAACTCTACGAAACGCTCGCACGTCCTCTCTTTACAGCGTCGAGACGGCCGCCTGAGCCCGATCCTCCCCGACAAGATCAGCCAGACGACGAGAGCAGCATAGCCGCAGGTCCGGATGAACTTCATCTGGTTGGCATGATGCGGGACGGCAAAACGCGCAATCGCGCACTGATCCGTGCTTCAGGCCAGCCGATCGCCGTTTGGGTGGATGAGGGACAGGACGTCGAGGGATGGACGCTGCAATCTGTGGAACGTGACCGCGTTGTGGTGCGCCGCAACGCGCAAACGGCGGAGTTACGGCTCTTTCCGGTCAGAGCTGTCTCAGCGCGCGACGAAGCTGACGAGTAATGTCAGTGGGAGGAATTCTGCGTCGATGCGGCAGCAGTCTGCCCGTGGTGGGCCAAGTAGGCCAGAAGATCATCGATGTCAGCTGACGACAACGACAGGTTCGGCATCCGCACGCCCGGATAGCGCGCATCAAGCTCGAGCGCGATGGGGTCGCCGGCTGCCCGCATCTCATCGGGAGCCGCAAGGAATCGCCGCAGCCACGCATCGTCGCGACGCTGGGCCAAGCGCGCCAGATCAGGACCGATACGATCTCCGCCTCCCACAGTGTGACAGCTTGCGCACGCCTTGGCCCATAGGGCTGCGCCGGGTGTTCCAGCGAGCGTGTAGGCCTGATCGGAGAGTTCTGAGGGTGCAGGTTCCCGTGCGATGGCGCGCCATGCGGGATCCATGCGGCGGATGTTTTCTGCCAACACCTCGATCTCCGTGAAGGCGGAATCGCGACCCCATTCGCCGGTCATGTCATTGCCCAGAATGACGTCAGTCCGATGTTCGGCCTTCTGACGCGAGCGCTCTCCCAGCTTGCGGCGTATGAGATCGATGTCGTCCGGCTCGCCTGTCAGGAAAAGCCACCCCGGTCCCGCGCCATACGTTTCAGCATAGGTGCGCAGCACATCGGGTCCGTCAATCAGCGGGTCGATCGTGATGGAGAGGAATACGACGTCACGGCCGACGCGCTCACCCACAAGCTCTTTCACCTGGGCGAGCCGCGCCGTCATGAGGGGGCAGATGTTGGAGCAACTTGTATAGATGAAGCTGACAACGACGATCTTGTCCTTCACCAGGTCGTCGTAGAAGCGGAATGTCCGGCCGTCATGCGCGACGACGGGAACGTTCGGGAAATATTCCGCGTTCCAGAGCCGACCGTCCGTGGACGGTGCCGACGGCGCAAGGAACGCGGAGACAAGATGCGCGCCGCCCGCAGGCCACAAGGCAGCGGTCAGAAGACCTGCCACGGCCAAGAGCGAAACGGCGCGCAAACCGAACCGTCGCGATACTGCACGCATGCTATGAACTCCGGCGCCGGTCGCGCGGGATGGCTTCGGGCAGGATCTCGGGTGTGCGGTAGGTTACGCCGTCTTCGGTTGGGATAGGCGTTGGTGTGATGGCGGCTTGCGGTACGCCGGCTTCCGCCAGCATCTGGAAGCGCATCAGCATGGCGAAGTCTTCATGCACGGTGTTGTGGCAGTGGTTGACATACGCGCCGCCGAACTCCCCAAAGGTGACTTGGATGCGCAGCTTCCCGCCGGGCCGCAAACGCCAGACGTCCTTGCGCTGTCCCAGTTCGGTCGGTCCGATGAACGCCCCTCCTCGATCGATCGTCACGCCTTCTTCAAAGTGGAGGTGGACCGGATGATCCCAGCCCCCGCCCGTGTCCATCTCCCAATGCTCGACGTCACCAGGCCTGGGGATCAGCATGGAGATGCGGTTGGCGTTGAGGGAGTTGGTCGATTCTCCATCAATCCGGATTACCCACGGCAGGAAGTCCTTTTCCTCGCACGAGGGCAGGCAGTCGCGGGCCTCGTTGAAGTCGTCCTTCTTGAACTCGATCTTGCGCGTGCGCGTTGGTGTGATGACGGGGATTGGATCGGTCAGACGTGCGGGGACCCGGCTGCGGTCAGGCGTTGTGGCGTAATGCGTGACGCCCGGAACGTCGACGCTCTGCACCTGGGAGACGACGCGGAACTCCATAACCGGACCGACGGCGGGGTCCTTCTTTTCGCCCCGCATGGCATCGCGGATCGAGAGCTTCTTGTCGGGTCTGCGCCCATCTTTGTGCATCAGAAGATTGACGAGCCGGAACCGCTCCCCCGGTTTGAACGCGGAGAAGTCGACGACGATGTCATAGCGCTCGCCGTTGCTCAGTTGGTCGAGTTCCTGGAGTGTGATGGGCTGGGTGACGAGGTTGCCGTCGTTGGCAACAAACTGAAAACGCACCGGCCGGTTGCGGCTATCGACGATAGCGAATTGGAAGAAGCGCGACTGGCAGGCATTGAGGATGCGGAAGCGGTACTTGCGCGGCAGAACCTCAAGGAAGGGAGCATACGAATTGTTGACGCACACGACATCGCCGAGGAAGCCGTCCATCTCGAAGATGTCGAAAAAGAGCTGGCCGTCCTGCCTGTAGGCCATGTCATGAACGATCAGGTTCACGTCGAAATCAACGTTGCCATAGTCCAAAAGCCAGCCGCTCGGCAGCCGCAGGTTGACGCCGTCGTCCAGATGCTCGTTGCCGCGATCGGGGCCGCTGTACATGTTGATGGCGCCGAAGCTGCCCTTGTAAACGTTCTCCGCGGTGAAGAAGAAGCGGTGATCGTGGAACCACATCGAGCTCTGGATCTCGCGCCAGTCACCCGGCACGTTGACGAGGCCGCCGTTGCCATCGGGGCCTGAGGCGCGCGGGTCGGTGGCGGCCGTATTGATCATGGCACTGCGAGCGAGCGTCGTGCCCCATCGGTAGTCGTAGAATGTTCCGGGAAAGTGGTGCGCATTGCTCGCGCCATCGCTCTCAGCAGCGTTGTGAGCGTTGTGGAAGTGCGTGGCGATCTCGTTGCGGCCAAAGCCATTGTTCTGATGGCGGTCGACAGGCAGATTATTGTAGATGCGCGTGAGGATAGGCTCGCCGTAGCGGGCCTTGATCAGTTTGGGCACCGGACGGCCGCGTGCGAAGCGGCCCGGTCCGAAGGTCCACACGCTGTCGGGATGCTGAACCGGCATCCGGGGATGGAAGCGTGTTCCATCCTGCACCCGGCCCATGGACAGGATGTAGCTGACTTTCGGGAAGTACTGCTCCCATCGCTGATGCGCGAAGAACTCGCCCGGCGGGCGGCCCTCCATCGGTCCGCGGCCCGTGATCGGGTTGGCAAACTGCGCGCGCTCGGCAGGAGAGGCATTGCTGTAGTCGGTGTGGTAGGAGAAGCGCTTGGCAGCGGGTTCGGCGGAATGCGAGGGAAAGAGTGCGTGGCCCTCGGGTGAGCGCGTCAAAGGCACCGGCGTCTGCACCTCGAGCCGGTTCAGACGCTGGCTGAACTTGGTGGCACCGAACAGCGGGCTGCGGGGAACGCCCGTTGGCACTTGTGCAAAGGCGCTCGGCGCGAAGGGGCTCAGCCCGTTCTTGGCAGCGAGCAGGCCCGCGCCGGTAAAAATCCCCCACTTGACGAGTTCGCGCCGCGAGACTTGACCGTGTGACAGTGCTTTGACAATTTCCGCGCGATTTTCGCGTGCCCGCTCAGCCTCGCGCTGCCGTCGCCGTGAGTCCTCGTCGTCGATATACATCCGACTGCCCTCGTCCGATGTTGCGCCCGGCGGCGGCCAGGGCGGATTTGCATGCAGCATGTGTCAGCTGCGCAAATGGCCCTCGTACGCCGTCGAGAGCCTGGGTCACGTGTCATGCCGCGTCAGTTCAAGTGGTTCACCACCAGCATCGCTTCGCGCACAGCATTTGTGACCTAACGACGATAATCATGCCTGCAATCGGGGGCCCTGGGCACCGACGAAGGTCCTAAGACCAATGGTCCAATTGCTGATCAGTGTCGGACTTGAGTGTCAGGCGGGGGCAGCCGAGGCGAACGCTGGGCGGGTTCGGCGGGGCCGGCGCCGCCCTCCCAAGTCCCCAGCGGACGAGCGCGCCAACGGGTGGTCGGGCCCAAGCGCTCGCCGGTTAGGACCATGCAACTCAATCATCAACAGGGGTGTGCACAACTGCCGGAATGATGCCTGCCTGCCACGGCCCCGGCTCGACTCCGAGGCTCGAATCGCGCCCCAGTGAGCGTTGGTCCCCACGTGTCGTTCTGGATCGCGCGGATAGGGCGTAATCGATTGAATATGTTATTTAATACTCGAGAACCGGAACGGGGAAGCTCGCGCTCGGCCGGCGTGCTCCTGGCGCTCATTTGTGCGTGCCTGACGACGGGCTGCTCACTGCCGATGGAGCAGCTTGCGCTGCCCGGTCCGATCGGGGGCGGGCAGATGGCCACGGGAGCCTTGCCGGGTCCTCGGGGTACACCACTCGGTGACCCGGCAACGCACGGGGCCGGCGAGCCGCAGATCTATCAGGGCAGTGGAGAGTTCACCGGATCGCCTGAGAGTGGGGCCGTTCCGCCGGGTACGCCGGGCGCCGCGCGGGCGTCGGGCGTGTCGAACGAAGCCGGGGTCTCGCTCGATCTCGTGAACGCCAGTGTGGGTGAGGCTGCGCGTACCGTTCTCGGCGAGCTCTTGGGCGTGCCGTACACGGTCAGTGACCGAGTGCAGGGTGCCGTGACCCTGCAGACGGTTCGGCCTATGTCGCGCGAGGCGCTGCTTGAGGTGTTCGAGACTGTGCTGGCATCCAGCGATGCTGCCATTGTCGTGGAGCACGGTGTGCACAAGGTCGTGCCGCGTTCCGAAGCTCTTGCCGCTGGGCGGCCTGTACGGCAGCGCGGATCGGCCCCGAAGGGCCCGGGCATCGGAACCGAGATCGTGCCTTTGCGGTATGTGTCGGCTTCGGAAATGGAGCGCATCCTGAGGTCGGTTGCTCCCAACAGCGCCGTTGCGCGCGCGGATGCCGCGCGCAATCTGCTGATCCTTACGGGAACCCGCAGCGAGCTTGCTTCGCTGAACGAGACGATATCCGTATTCGACGTCGATTGGATGCGCGGGATGTCCTTCGGCATCTTCCCGGTAGAAACGTCGGACACCGAAGCGATCGCCCAGGAACTCGATACGGTCTTTGCCAACGACCGCGAGGGACCCGTGAAGGGCATGGTGCGCTTTGTGCCGAATGCGCGGCTCAAGGCCATCCTTGTCATGACGTCGCGGCCTGAATATCTGCGCAAGGCGGAAGTGTGGATCCGCCGCCTGGACCAAGCCGCAGAGGCGACGGAACGGCGGGCTTACGTCTATCAGGTTCAATATCGTCCTGTGCCGGAGCTTGTGGCGATCCTTCAGCGTGTCTACAGCGAGCGCGAGGGCTTGCGTGACCGGCAGGCAGGGCGCCAGCAGGGCCAGGCCGCCTCTGACGATCGCACACTGCCTCAGGATGCTGTGCGGGCGGGCGAGCCTGAGCTTGGAAGTCTCAGCAGCGGCCCTGGCGATGACCGATCGCTGCCCGTGCGGCAGGGCGGAGGTATCGCGCCCGCGATCGATGCTGAGCCGCGCCCGATGCCTCCCGATCCGCTGGTGCAGGGCAGTCTGGGGTCTCCCAATCCTTTACTCAGTGATGAGGCTTCTGCGCCGGGAGCCCAGGAGGTGCGCGGCGCCATGCTCGCGCAGCGCGTTCCAGACGACCGGCTCTCGGGCATTTCGTTCGTCGCTGACGATGGCAATAACGCGATTGTCGTTTCGGCGACCCCCTCGGAGTGGCGGCGCATCCGCCAGGTGCTGGCCGAAATCGATGTGATGCCGGCCCAGGTCCTGATCGAAGCGACCATCGCCGAAGTGACGCTGACCGATGATCTGAAATTCGGGTTGCGCTGGTTCTTCGAGAAGGGCTCCAGCCAGTTCCGGTTGACCGATACGCTGGCCACCGGCGCGATCGGGGCGATTGCCCCGCAGTTCCCCGGGTTTGCCTACTTCCTCAACACAACGAATGCGCGCATCGCGCTCAATGCGCTGGCCGATATCACGAACGTCAACGTGATCTCGTCGCCGTCGCTGATGGTCTTGAACAACAAGCAAGCGGTTCTGCAGATCGGCGACCAGGTTCCGATTGCCACGCAGCAGGCCGTCGCCACCGATGTTCCGCTGGCGCCGATCGTGAACGCCATCACGTTCCGGGAGACAGGCGTCCTCCTGACCATCACACCGCGCATCGCCGACGATGGGCGCATACTTTTGGACATCGAGCAGGAGGTGAGTGACGCCAAGGCGACGACCACCTCCGACATCAACTCGCCCACCATCGCCCAGCGGCGCATCAAAACTACCGTCACAGTGGCGAATGGCGGCAGCGTCGTGCTGGCTGGCCTGATGCAGGATCGCGCCACCCGTAAGCGCCAACAGGTCCCGCTGGCCGGCGACATCCCCTTTGTCGGTAACCTTTTCAAGAACAAGGACGATGAAATCTCGCGGACGGAGTTGATGATTGCGATCACGCCCCACATTGTGCGCGACGAGGCGCAGATCGGTATGATTGCCGCGGAGTTCCGCGACCGGTTGAATTTCAATACGCGTCCCCAACGCGAGACCCTGCCCGACCACAAGGAGCAGTTCGACCGCATCGCGCGCTGAGGGGAAAACGCGACAGGACGGCGGCGAGATGGCAGACAGTTTCAACACGCCCGCGCCCCGGCGATCCGGCGAGAGCGGCTTCATCCTCGTCGTGGTGTTGGGAATATGCCTCCTGCTGGCTCTTTTTCTGGCGATCTACGCCTCATCCGTTCAAATGACTGTGCGCGGCGCATCGACCCGGCTCGAAGTTGCCCGCGCCGAGGGATTGGCTGATGCGGGAATCGCGCTTGCGCGCGCCGATCTGGGATCAGGACGGGGAGATGGTCAGCGCGGTGGCCTGACGCGGACCGCGGGTTGGCAAGCCCCATATCTGGCTTGCGATCTGCCGGGGGCCGGGCGTGTCGCGGTCTCGGTGACAGGTGAGGCCGGAAAGGTGGATCTCAATACGGCGAGTGAGGCGCTTCTCACGCAGGTTTTCATCGGACTTGGTGCATCGGGCGAGGAGGCCGCGCGCTACGTGGCGCACATCGCCGACTACCGCGATGCCGACGATGAGACACGCGCTCAGGGTGCTGAAGCGAAAGAGTATGAAGCGAGTGGGTCGGGTCTGCCGCCACCGCGCAATTCGCCGTTTATGACCATCAACGAGATTGACCGTGTTCTGGGTTTGCCAGAAGCGATCCGCGAGGGCTTGAAGCCGTTGGCAACCGTGCACTCTGGTGCGAGCGGCATCGATCCCGACACGGCTGCACCGGAGTTGCTCACTCTTCTAGTGCAACAGGGGGCCGCGATGCGGCCGGAATTCGTCAGCCGCGCACAGTCGCAAGTGGTCGAGATCCGCGCGCTGGGAGCGACGGCGGCGGGCGCCCGCTTCCTGCGCAGCGCGGTTATTGATGTGGCCGATGGGGATGATGCCTATTTGTCCTGGCGTCAGACAGCAATTGGTCCGCATGACAAGAGCCTGGTGCAGGCGATCGAGCAGGAGGTGCCGCCGTGTTGACGGGCGCGCCGCTATTTCAAAACATAGTCGCCATCGTAGAAGTCCTCGACGGCGAGGGGAGCCTGCGAGTGGGCGTTGCGTTCGCGCTGCTGACAGTAGCGCTTGCCGTTCACTTCCCAATAACAATAGCTGCCGCAGTACTCGCGGCCGCGATAGAAATAGCAGCCGCGGGCTTCGGTCGGCGGCAACTCGAACGTGCGGGGCACGGCGCGGCGGTACTGGGCATCTGCGGCCGAGGGCAACCCGATCAGGGTCACGCCGGCCGCAGCGAGGAGCAGCGCTGTCAACCGCATGCCGGACGTCGCGCCTCTGGCCGTCATGACAATGTCCCTGAAGGAGGTTGTGCGCAGGTGTTCGCGCCATCGATCGGCCCGCATCATAATCCGAGTCGGCTGGCTGTGCCGTGCCGTTGGCCCGCTGCCCACAGAACTATGGCTGAGCACCGCTTCGGGGCTTGGGCATGAGCGGCGGTGATCCATGGCATGTGCATGCTGGATCTGCACCTACCGCGGGGCTGTGCGTGGCTCTTGCCGTTCCCTATGCCCTCGTTGCCGCCTATGCCCTCCAAACGGGGCCGGGACTAGCTCTGCCGGAGCTGCTGGCCGGGGCTGGACTTGCTGCGGCGTTGATCGCTCTCAGCGTCATCGACGTGCGCACATTCAGGCTACCGGATGTGCTGACGCTTCCCTTGATGGTGGCAGGCTTAATCCTTGCCACAGCGCTTGAATGGGACGAGCCGGGGTTGAGGGTTGCGGCGGCGCTTGCCGGATTTGCCGCCTTTGCGGGTCTGGGCTGGGTATACCGGAGGTGGCGCGGTCACGATGGGCTGGGTCTGGGCGATGCCAAGCTCATGGCTGCAGCTGGCGCGTGGACGGGCCTGGAAGCGCTGCCATCCGTGGTACTGTGGGCCTGCGGCCTAGCGCTTGGCGCGCTCCTGGTTGCCCGGCTGCGTGGACTGGACCTGACACGCAGGACGGCTATTCCGTTTGGTCCCTTTCTGGCGCTGGGTATCTGGATCGTATGGCTTATGGGACCCCTGCTGTGATGACACACGCAAGGACATCGAGCGGCCATTCACTGAGGGTCGAGGGAAAGCTTGCTGGTGAAAGCCTGCACAACTAGGGTCGGCGAGACACGGGTCGCGCGCTGGAGCGCAAACCAGCCGGAGGGAATCGATGCGAACCAGCCGCAGGGCTGCGTCGTTGGATGCGGTGCGCAGCAGGGTGATGACGATCCTGGTTCTGCGGAGGCGCAATCGTGCCGCTGCACGCGCCGAGTCCGGGTTCACTCTGCTTGAACTGTTGGTCGTGCTCGGCATTATCGTGCTGATCGCCACCATCGCAGCGCCCCAGGTGCTGCGCTACATGGGAACCGCACGAACGGAAACGGCAAAAGCTCAGATCAGCGCCATTTCGACGGCGCTCGAACTCTACGCTCTCGACAATGGCGGGTTCCCCAGCCAGCAGGCGGGGCTGCGCGCCCTTGTGGACCCGCCTCAGGGCCAGCCGCGCTGGCGCGGTCCTTATCTTAAGCGTTCGAGCGGCATCGTCGACCCATGGGGACAACCCTATCGCTACCGTTATCCCGGCCGTGCGGGTCAGCCCGAGGTGTTCACGCTCGGACGGGACAACGCGCCAGGCGGCGCTGGCGAAGATCAGGACGTGACCAACTGAGCCTGCACTTAGAGGTGCGGTGCGCAGGCTGTCGAGCCGTTCTGGCCCATCAGGCCGCCGCGTCCATGGCCTCCAGTTCGTCGATCATTCCAGAGATCACCGCGAGGCCCTTGTTCCAGAACTCCGGATCGCGTGCATCGAGACCGAATGGCGCGAGCAGCTCGGCATGGTGCTTGGAACCACCAGCGCGCAGCATGTCGAAATACTTGCCGACGAAGCCTGGATGCGCCTCGCGGTAGAGGCCGTAGAGCGAGTTCACGAGGCAATCGCCGAAGGCGTAGGCATAGACGTAGAACGGCGAGTTGATGAAATGCGGGATGTAGGTCCAGAAGACCTCGTATCCCGGCTTCAGCTCGATGGCCGGCCCGAGGCTTTCCGCCTGCACCTCCATCCAGATCTGATTGATCTGTTCGGCGGTCAGCTCGCCCTGCCGCCGTGCCTCATGAACCCGGCGTTCGAAGGTGTAGAATGCGATCTGGCGCACCACTGTGTTCAGCATGTCCTCGACCTTGCCCGCGATCATCGCCTTTTTCTCCCGAGGGTCGGAGGTGTCGGCAAGAAGTGCCCGGAAGGTCAGCATCTCGCCAAAGACCGATGCGGTTTCCGCGAGTGTGAGAGGTGTGGGGGCCAGCAGCGCACCCTGCTCGCGGGCCAGCATCTGGTGCACGCCGTGGCCCAACTCATGTGCAAGTGTCATCACATCACGCGGCTTGCCCTGGTAGTTCATGAGAACATAAGGATGAACACTCGGCACCGTCGACGCGGAGAACGCTCCTTGTGCCTTGCCCTCGCGCACCGGCGCGTCGATCCAGCGCTTGTCGAAAAATTCCTGTGCCGTTGCCGCCATCTCGGGCGCGAACGCGCCGTAGGATTGAAGCACGGTTGATTGTGCTTCGGCCCAGGTGAAAATGCGCTCAGGCTTGTCGGGCAAGGGCGCGTTGCGATCC
>CAZZPH010000028.1:9275-17046 GCA_964655725.1 uncultured Hyphomicrobium sp. | reverse complement strand
CGCGCGTAGATCGCGGTCAGCTTTTCCAGATCGGCGACCGGAACCCGCTCGTCGACCTGATGGATCGTATCGTTCACGAGACCGAACTCGATCACCGGGCAATGATCCTTGATAAAGCGCGCGTCTGATGTGCCCCCACCCGTCGTCAGCACGGGCGTGCGGCCGGTCTCGGCGCTGATCGCCTCGACGAGGGTGTCAACCAAGGGGCCCGGCTCGGTCAGGAACACATCACCATTGCCCGCCATGCTCAGGTTGTAGCGCGCTCCCGTGCCCTGCGCGGCAACATCGCACTGCAAGCGAACCCACTCCTCGATGGTCTCGCGGCGCCACAACTCATTGTATCTGATATTGAACGTTGCACGCGCGCTCGCGGGGATGACGTTGGTCGCGGTATTGGGCACCGCGACAATCGTCACTTGGCAGTTGGAAGGCTGGAAATGCCGCGTCCCCTCGTCGATCGACGTCGAGGACAGCCGATCGATGAAGCGCGCGAGTTTCGGGATGGGATTGTCGGCGCGTTGCGGATAGGCCGAATGCCCCTGCCGGCCCTCAATCTCGATCGTGCCGGTGAGCGACCCTCTCCGGCCGATCTTGATCTCGTCACCCAGCGCCACCGGATTGGACGGCTCTCCAACCAGACAGGCATCGAGACGCTCGCCCTTCTCCCGCAGCCACTGAAGCACTTTGACCGTACCGTTGACCGCCGGCCCCTCCTCGTCGCCCGTGATCAGCAGCGATATCGAGCCGTCTGAGAGCGCGCCGTGCTGCTCCAAGTGGCGGTGAACGGCCGCAACGAAGCATCCGATCGCGCCCTTCATATCCACCGCACCGCGGCCATAAAGGATGCCATCTCTTATGACCGCTCCGAAAGGATCCGCGCTCCACGCGGCCAGATCGCCCGGCGGCACCACATCGGTATGGCCCGCAAAACACAGATTTGGGCCCGATGCGCCAAGCCGCGCATAAAGATTGTCGATATCGGGGGTTCCGGGCTCTGAGAATTTGAGCCGGTGACACGCAAATCCCAAACCTTCGAGCACCTCGTGCAGCACTGTCAGAGCACCCCCCTCGTGGGGAGTGACGCTCGGACAGCGGATGAGCGCCTGGGTCAGGGCTACGGGATCGCGTGACGAGGGGTGCATTGGGATAATCGGTGCAGTCCACAGGTTGGTGCGCAGGCGTGCGCCCCGCACCTTTAGGCTGCTTCTTCAGGATAGGGAAGACGAGCACGGCCGTTGGGGTGGATTGATGCCATAACAAGCCGGCCCGGCTTACGCGGCAGGAATAGCGCCGTCACTGATCCTGATGGATCGTAAGGGTAACTTCGTTACCGGCCCCGTTTGCCGAAGCCTTGGGGACTGGACCGCCGGTCCGCCGGTCCTGCGCGCCGGTCGGCGCCACTGTCCGCGGGAGGGAGTTCAAAGCCAGCCCTGCGATCAGGATTTGCCGACACGCGGCGCTCTGGGGGGCCATCGGCCTGACGGGGCGAAATGCCATTCCGGCGCCGCACGGCGTCATCGATTGCCGCTTCGACGGCGGCATAAGGCGATCGCAGCGGCACCAGGTCATCCAGATCGGACCTGCCGGCGGCACCGTCATCACCGTCCGCACCGCTGCTCAACAGGTTTTTGAATATGCCCACGGGTTGGACCTCGTCGAAGGAGGCGAGTGTCATCCAGACATGATCACGACTACGGAACGCCAACCGTCAGACTAAGCCATTAATCTCTCAACAACTCGTTAATGCTGGTCTTGGAACGCGTCTTGGCATCGACACGCTTGACGATCACGGCGCAGTAGAGATTAGGGCCCGGCTCGCCGTTTGGCAGTGGCTTGCCCGGCATCGTGCCCGACACAACGACGGAGTAAGGCGGCACCTTGCCGAAATGCTTCTCGCCGGTTGCGCGATCGATGATGGTGGTCGAAGCCCCGAGGTAGACGCCCATCGACAGAACCGATCCCTCGCCCACCTGAACCCCTTCGGCAACTTCAGCGCGCGCGCCAATGAAGCAGTTGTCCTCAATGATCACTGGACCTGCCTGAAGCGGTTCGAGCACACCACCGATACCCGCTCCTCCCGAGATGTGGCAGTTTTTGCCGATCTGCGCACACGAGCCGACGGTCGCCCAGGTATCGACCATCGTTCCGGAATCGACATAGGCGCCGAGATTGACAAACGACGGCAACAGCACGGCGCCGGGGGCGATGTAGGCCGACCTTCGCACGATCGCACCAGGCAGGACGCGAAAGCCGCCCGTTTTGAAATCCTCCGCCGTCCAGCCCTCGAACTTGGGCGCCACCTTATCCCAGTAGTACGAGCCTGCCGGACCACCCGAGATGAGCCCCATATCGTTGAGGCGGAATGACAAGAGCACCGCCTTCTTGAGCCACTGGTTCACCACCCAAGTGCCGTCGATCTTTTCGGCGACACGCGCACGGCCCTGATCCAGCAGATCAAGTGCTGCATCAACCGCCTCGCGAACGGCGCCCGTTGTTGCGCTTGAGATGCCGTCGCGGCCTTCCCAGGCCTCTTCGATGGTCGTTTGCAAGCTCGTCGTCATTTCGCCTCTTCTTCGATATGCCGTCACACGAACATCACCCGATGTCCATCTGTTTTCAATTGGTTCTTTGAACTCACCGGCATCTGACAGTCATGTCAGAATTGCCGGGAATAGCACTCGCCGGCCGGTGTTCTCGCAGTTTGGCCCTCGCTCACTCACCGAGCGGGGGTCATGTTTTATTGAGCGGCCGCTTTTCGAATGGTCTGTGCGATCAGTTCTTTAGCAGCCGTGCTGTCCCACTCGGCCGGCCCCGCCAAGCGGCCGATTTCGCGGCCGTCCTTATCGATGAGAATTGTCGTCGGCATGCCGACCGCCTTCAATCCATTCCCCGCCCGCATCGTGGGATCGATGTAAAGCTTGAGATTCTCGATTTTAATCTCGCCAAAAAACTTGGCTGCCGCCTCCACTCCGGCGCGGTCGAGGCTTAATGCGACCACCTCGAAGGTGTCCGAGCCCATCTCACGCTGCAGCCGGTCGAGCGAAGGCATTTCGTGGCGGCACGGGGCACACCAAGTCGCCCAAAGATTGAGCAGCACGGCTTTACCCTTGAAGTCACCGAGGGTCTTTGGAGCCCCATCAGCGTCTTTGAACGTCACTTCGGCGAGGTCGACCGGCGGGTTGCGGACGACGAAAGCCCCAAGATCTCCCGTCTGGCCCGCGCCCGCCGTTCCGCCCTTATCCGGCGTCGCCTTCACCGTGGATTCGCCAGGGGGACCCGAAGCGTTGTCAGGGCGGCCCAGGGTGGCGTATACCGCCGCGAAGCTCAAAAGCGCGGCCAGAACTCCCGCACCGGCGAGCATCCGCCACGAGGTTTGAGGCCGGGTTTGCGTGTCATCGTCGCGCATCAAGGTTCCTTACACCGTTCTCCAACCCCGGCTCGAGGAGCCAAGACCCCGGTGACAAAAAAAGCCAACGAGATGTGGGGCGGCCGTTTCGACATGTCGCCCGCCGCGATCATGGAGGAGATAAACGCCTCCATCGGCTTCGACAAGGCCTTGGCCCCGCAGGACATCCGGGCCTCCAAAGCTCATGCGTCGATGCTGGCGGAAACAGGAATTCTTACGCACGCCGATGCCGATGCGATCATGGCCGGGCTCGACACGATCGCGGACGAGATCGCCTCAGGCACATTCCAGTTCCAGCGCGCGCTGGAAGACGTGCATATGAACGTCGAAAGCCGGTTGAAGGAGATTGCAGGACCGGCCGCAGGGCGGCTCCACACCGCACGCTCGCGCAATGATCAGGTCGCCACCGATTTCCGTCTCTGGGTGCGGGATGAAATCGATACCATCGACGCAGGCCTCCGTGCCCTCCAGCATGTCCTCGCTCAGAAGGCCAAGGATTACGCGGCGGTCGTGATGCCGGGCTTCACCCACTTACAGCCGGCCCAGCCCGTTACCTTCGGGCATCACCTGCTGGCCTATGTGGAGATGATCGCGCGCGACCGGGGACGGTTCGCCGGCGCGCGCCAGCGCCTCAACGAATGCCCGCTCGGCTCGGCAGCGCTGGCTGGAACATCCTTTCCCATCGATCGGGAGAAAACCGCACACGCACTCGGCTTCGATCGGCCGATGGCCAATTCGCTCGATGGCGTCTCCGACCGGGACTTCGTTCTGGAGACGCTTTCGGCTGCCACGATCACGGCGATCCATCTGTCGCGACTGGCGGAAGAAATCGTGATCTGGATGACGCCGCAATTCGGCTTCGTCACGCTGTCAGACCGCTTCACGACGGGCTCGTCCATCATGCCCCAGAAGCGCAATCCGGATGCGGCCGAACTGGTCAGAGCCAAGACCGGGCGAATTGCCGGAGCGTTCCAGGCACTCGTCATCGTCATGAAGGGACTGCCCCTCGCGTACTCCAAGGACATGCAGGAGGACAAAGAAGCAGCCTTCGACGCGGTGGCGGCGCTGAAGCTTTCCATCGCCGCCATGACGGGCATGATCGGAGACCTCGAGGCGCGACCGCAGGCCATGCAGGCGGCCGCGGGCAAAGGGTACGCGACAGCCACCGACCTTGCCGACTGGCTGGTCCAAGCGCTCGGAATGCCCTTCCGTGAAGCCCACCACGTGACCGGCTCGATCGTCAAGCTGGCCGAAACCCGGGGGCTGGAGCTTCAAGACCTCGACCTGGACAGCCTCCGCTCGGTTGAGCCGCGCATCACTGAGGCGGTCTACAGCGTTCTATCCGTTGAGAATTCTGTGAAAAGCCGCACCAGTTATGGTGGAACCGCGCCACAGAACGTCGCTAAAATGGCTCAAGACTGGCTCGACAGGTTGGAAAACGCCGCAAAGACCGAGTAGTAGTAGATGATACGGCATAATCGGACGGGATCGATGTCCATCGCGCGCCTCATGATCGGCAGTATCCTTGCGCTGACCCTCGCGGGTTGCGGCGTACGCGGCTCGCTTGATGCCCCCTCCGCTGCAGGTGCCAGCGAGACGGCAACTGCCGATTCGGGTCAGGGCAAAGCCGAGGGTGCGGCTCCCAAAGCTCATAAGGGTTTCATTCTCGACGGCCTGCTGCGCTAAGCGCACGCTGCCCGCTCAATATCCCGGAGCCGCGATCAGGATCGTCAACGCGCGACCGGCATGTTGCCATCGCACACGCTGACCACTTATAGCTCCTTGCCCATCCCGCGCATCAGCGCCACGCAACCTCGGCCGGTCGACCCATGCATCATTTCGCCTACCGCGATGGCGTCCTCCATGCCGAGGATGTGGCAATCGACGATCTCGCTCGCCAAGTCGGAACGCCGTTCTACTGCTACTCGACGGCAACGCTGGAACGGCATTACCGCGTGCTCAGCGACTCCTTCCGCGGCCAGGATCACCTCGTCTGCTTCGCCGTCAAAGCAAACTCCAACCAGGCCGTGCTCGCCACCATGGCCCGGCTCGGCGCCGGCATGGACGTCGTCTCCGAAGGCGAGTTGCGCAGGGCGCGTGCCGCGGGAGTCCCGGCTGACCGGATCATCTTCGCCGGCGTCGGCAAAACCCGCGATGAAATGGCTTTTGCCCTTAAGGAAAGCATTCTCGGCTTCAATGTGGAAAGCGCCCCAGAGCTGGAACAGTTGAGCGAGGTGGCCACGTCATTGGGCGCGACCGCTAACGTTGCGATCCGCGTCAACCCGGACGTCGATGCCAAGACCCACGCCAAGATCTCGACGGGCAAGTCGGAGAATAAGTTCGGGGTGCCCTTCCTCGACGCTCCGGCCCTCTACGACCGCGCTCGCGCGTTGCCCGGTATCGCCGCCGTTGGCGTTCACATGCACATCGGCAGCCAGATCACGGAACTGCAGCCCTTCCGCGACGCATTCACACTGCTCGCCGAATTGGTGTCGGCACTCAGGGCAGACGGACACGAGCTTGCGCACGTCGACATCGGCGGTGGGCTTGGTGTTCCCTACCGGGCCGATAATGATCCGCCTCCTCACCCGGACGAATACGCACGCATCGTCCAGCAGATCCTGGGGCCGCTGGGCCTGAAGATCATTCTCGAGCCGGGTCGCATGATCTGCGGCAATGCCGGAATCCTCGTGACGCGCGTCATCTACGTGAAGGAGGGGCCGACACGCCGCTTCACCATTGTCGACGCCGCCATGAACGACCTCATCCGGCCGACGCTCTATGAGGCCCACCACGACGTCTGGCCTGTCCGCGAGCCGCGGGATGTCCACGACCTGTTCGTGCAGGATCTCGTCGGTCCCGTTTGCGAGACCGGCGACTATCTGGCCCTTGATCGCCCCCTGCCAGACTTCAAAACGGGCGACCTCGTCGCGATCATGACCGCCGGGGCCTATGGCGCGGTCATGTCATCGACCTATAATAGCCGCCTGCTCGTGCCCGAGGTGCTGGTGAACGGTGGCCAAGCCGCCGTCGTTCGGCCGCGGCCGAGCTACGATGAACTCATCGGCCTCGACCGCCTGCCGCCCTGGCTCGACCAGGCCTGATTGATCCGGCACAACAAGTCGCGGCAGGACACACGTACTCCGGCCGGCCCCACGGGCAAACCAAGCGTGAACGCTTGACGTGATTGTAATGCAGGCCCAGGCGCGGCTGTGCTAGTTTTTCGGCGAAGCGCAGCAAAGAGAAACGCCGTGACCGAGGTCGTCCGAAACGCCACGTTCGAAGCCAAGATCCGTCGCGCTAAGTGGGCGATGGTTCTCGAACAGTTCTGGTTGCGGCTGTGGCTGCTGTTCGCGCTCGGCGCCGTGTTCATCATCGTATCGTTGACGGGGCTGTGGCCCCGGCTGCCGGAGTTGGCCCACAAGGCTGCGCTCGGGGTGTTCGCCGTGGCCGGAGTCGCATGGCTCGTTTATCTGGCGCGGATCAGGTGGCCCAGCCGCGAGGAAGCCATCCAGCGCATCGAGCGTGTGTCGGGCATTCCGCACCGGCCGGCGACATCCTATGAGGATACACTCACGGCATCGGCCGATGATCCCCAGACGCAGGCGATCTGGACGGCGCATCGCGGCCGGATGGCGGAACTCATCAAGCGGCTGCGCCCTGGGCGCCCGGCACCGGGTACTCATCGGTTCGACCCCATGGCGCTACGTGCCCTCATGGTGCTCGCCGTACTGACCGGCGTCGCGTTGACCGGTCGGGGTATTGTGGAGCGCGTGGGCGAGGCGTTCGACGTCGACGGCATTGCCCAGGACGCCTCACAACGCCTCGACGCCTGGATCACACCACCCGCCTACACTGGCCGCGCTCCGATGATGCTGGCCGATGGATCGCGCTCTCTTGAGAGCCCCGCGGCCGCGGCCAGCAGCGACGGCCCGGCCCTTGAAGTTCCTGAAGGCAGCGCACTCATCGTTCGCCTCAGCGGGCAGAACCGAGTGCCGTTAAGTCTTGATATCGGCCCTGCCGGCGCTACCTCCCCCCAGCGCATCGATGCGCCTGCCGATGCAGGTCCCGCCGCCGGAGTTGCAGAAGTGCGGGCAGACATTACGGCATCAGGCAGCATTGTCGTGAAATCAAACGACCGCATCCTCGCGAACTGGCAGGTTGCGATGATCCCGGACAACGCACCCGGCATCGCACTGACCAAGAATCCCGAGCGCACGCCCCGCGGCGCGCTGAAACTGACGTACTTCGTCCAAGACGACTATGGCGTGGCGAGTGCCGAAGTAAAATTTGCCCGCATCAAAGAACCGGTGCGCAGCGACCCACGCGTCGTCACGCTGGAGCGGACCAATGCTGTGTACTACG
>CAZZPH010000028.1:0-9265 GCA_964655725.1 uncultured Hyphomicrobium sp. | reverse complement strand
GGCCAGCGCGCTTGAAGGGGCCGCGCGCACCCTTCTCGCGGCCCCCACAACTGCCGCTGCGCCTGCCCGCACCCAATGCGACTCAGGGCGAAGCGTTCACGTTCCACGAGATCGGCTCGCATCCCTGGGCCGGCCAGCGCGTGATGATGACGCTGGAGGCCAAGGATGTCGCCGGCAAGATCGGCCGCAGCCAGCCTGTGGAGATCGTCCTGCCCGAGCGGGAGTTCACAAAGCCCTTGGCGCGCGCTCTGATTGAACAGCGCAAGCTGCTGATAGAGGACCCGCGTCATGCCGACCGGGTCTCGCAGGCCCTCGATGCTCTGACCATCGAGCCGGAAGGCTTCATCGACGATCCGCGGATCTATCTGCCATTGCGGGCCATCACCTATCGCGTCATCCGCGACCGGACGCGCGCGGGTGTCGACAGCGTCATCGATCAGCTCTGGCAGACGGCATTGCGGATCGAGGACGGGAACCTGTCCGAGGCGGAACGCAATCTGCGCGACATCCAAGAGCAACTCGCCAAGGCTCTTGAGGAGGGCGCTTCCGACGAAGAGATCCAACGGCTGATGCGCGAATTGCGCGAGGCCTTCAACGAATTTGCGCGCGAACTCGCCAAGCAGAGCGACGAGCAGCAGCAGGCCGATGGCCAGAACCAGGATGGGCAGCAGCTCTCCGCTGAAGAACTCGACCGCATGATGCGCGAGATGGAAGAGATGGCGCGCAACGGCTTGCGCGAGCAGGCCAAGGACATGCTGGCCGAGATGCGCGACATGATGGAGCGGATGCAGGCCGGCCGGCAGAATGCCGAGCAGCAACGCCGCAACGAAGAAGCTGAGAAAATGATCCGCAAGCTCGGCGAGGCCGTCGGCGAGCAACAGGAGATTATGGACGAAACCTTCGACCAGGGCCGCCAGCAGCAGGCAGGCCAGGGTGGCGAGCAGATGCGACAGACCCAGCCCGGGCAGAGAGGCCAGCGCGGCCAGGGTATGCAAGCCGACCGTCAGGGCATGAACTCCGGCCAAGGTGACGGACAGGGCGACATGCAGATGCGCGAGCGCGGGCAAGACCCGCGGGGCGCAGGCCGTCCAGGTCAGGGCGGTGAGCGCGGCCAGCTCGCCGAGCGTCAGCGCGAGTTGCGCGAGCGCCTGGACGCAATGCGGCGCGATATGCAGGAGAAGGGCTTCGGTGACGGAGACAAACTCAACGACGCAGCCGAGGCCATGCGCGCAGCGGAAGACGCGATCCAGCAGGGCGACTTCGATCAGGCCAATCAGGATCAGTCCCAGGCCTTGGAGAGCATGCGCGAAAGCGCCCAACAGATGGCGCAGCAGATGCAGCAGAACAGTCAGCAGCGCTATGGCCAGAACGGTGACAGCCCGCGCGATCCACTTGGACGCCCGCAGCGCTCCCAGGGTCCCGATCAGGGCCGCTCGGTGAAGGTGCCGGATCAGATCGACATGCAGCGTGCGCGTGAGGTTCTGGAAGAGCTGCGCCGCCGGCTCGGCGAGGCCAAGCGTCCTCAGGTCGAACTCGATTATCTCGAGCGGCTGTTGCGCTGGTACTGATCACACACGCGATGACGACTGCCTACTGAGACGCCAAGTCGCCGGATGGTGGATGTCGGGCGCGCGCTCGGGCCCATCAACCGTCCTCATCAAGGTCCCGCGACAAGCCTCACGCCCAAGCCACCGATCACCTGATGGCTGGTCAGGCGCGTCTCAGCCCAGCCTCCTGGCGGCTCCTCGCCGCGCCACCACTGCTGGAACTGCGCCCACAGGTCGATGGGCAATAGATTGCCGTCACGGTTCGTGAGGGGCATCCGATAATCGGCAAGGCTGAACTTGTATTCGATGAAGTAGGACATGCGCGGCAGGCGCAGCTCCAGACCAATGAGCGCCTGTCCCACGGGGCCCGCCATCTGGTATTCGTAAGTCCGTGCCGTCTCTCCCACGACATGCACCTCCGAATGCGGCAGCGAGACGCCCGCCCCCAGCCCCACGTAGGGGGACACGCGCATCGAGAAGCTCGGCAGCCGCATCAGCCCGTTGAGCGTCAGCATATTGTGGCCGTGACTTGCTTCCAGGCGCCGGAACACATCGCCGATCAGCGCACGCTCGGGTGCGGGCTTGCCATCCAGAGTTCCTTCAAAGCGTGTTTCCTGCGTTTTGCGGGACAGAGCTTTGGAGTGTGTGAAGTCGAGCATCGATCCAGTGCGTCCACCCGAGAACCAGCGCACAATCCGCACGCCATAGTAGATGGGGTTCTCGAAGGGCTGCCCTTCCCATTCGACATCCTTCGCCGTGAAATCATGAGTCCCCGTCTTGGTGATGCGCACATCGCTGGGATAGGTGTAGGGCACGCCGCCATAGGCCGCGACCAGCCACTCACGGCCAGGTGCGACAAGTGGGGGGGAGCCCATGGCCTTGGCGCTGTCGGAGGTGCCGGACGCGCCGGGTTCATCGGGCGCACTGGTTGACGCCGCCACAATCACGATCAGCCCGGCCGCTGCAATGACACTGGCCAAGGCATCTGCCGATCGGACAATCGCATCGCGAGATGGCCCGCAGCTGAGCATCATGCGCCGGAGCGGACGCCAGCTGTTCGTAATCGACGCGCCTAAGCCACTCATCGCTCGTCCCCCGTCCCCATCTCGTCCCGTCCCCTCGAGTAAATCTGCACATCTGGTTGCCACGACTCGCTAACCCAGCTCTTGACGACGGTCAAAGCCAATTCGCTGAGCCCGTCATGGGCTGACATCCAGCAGAGCGCACTGCTGCGTCACGACGGTGTCATGCCCGGCGCAGGATTGGCATCCGACAGTTGATCCAGCATGCGCCGAACGGCCTTGATCTGCGGCGCATCGGTGGTCAGGAACGCTCGCCCCGTATAACCCCACCAATCCCAGCAGCCTTGTGGATTGCCCTTCGTCCCCGTGCCAATCTGGGGAAACAGCACGATGATCCGGTTGGTATCGGCCCATCGCGCAAGACCCGAACCTTCGATGAACGCATTGCCAACGGCTTCGCGGCTCTGTGCACACCCATGAAATGTAATGTGCACGCGGCACTGCTCGCTTCGGCATGCACGAGGCACGTAAAGTGCGCCTTCCGGCGCCAGTCCAGCACCATCCAGATCGCGCGTGAACGGACGCTGATCGAAAACGAGATAGGCCCCCGAAAGAGCGGTCGCGGGCCGCTCGAGTGGACCGTGAATATGCTGGAGCAGGTCGCCCGCCTGATCGTAATCACAATCGACGACGTAGGGCTTTGCCGACACCTCGCAGGACCCGCCCGCGCTTTCCGTGACGAAGGCATGTCCCGCCGCGATATCCGAAACAAACTTGATGTGTTCGGAACTGAGCCCCAGGGCGCGATAGTAATCGACCGCGCTTGCAACGATGCCGGGAACGACCGTTCGGTCATTGGTTCCCGAGAACACGTAGACACGATCCTGAATCACATGATCGATAGGGTCGATAGCGCCCGATCGGGCAAGCAGCCGGGCACGCTCTGCCAGCGCTGGCGGATTGGGCACGCCCATCAAAATCATGGCGTTCAGCATACAGCCCGAGACCGCCTTGGACGCATTGAGCATCGTTGCGGTTCGATCGGTGACAAAGCTCGTGAATGCACTCTCCGCACAGCCGTAAGGTCCGCCCGCGATGATGGCCGCACCCACCACATCGCGCGCGTGCGCCATCTGGAATTGGCCGGCCATGTAGGCGCCCGATGAGATCCCCGAGACGGACGTTTGTGAACGCGATGCGCCCAACTGCGGCAACGGCTCCACGGCTGGCTCAGAGCAGCTGCCAAGAAGGAGAGCCATAAGGCCCAGGACGGGAGCAATGACTGGGATGCGCATGAGGGTTCACGGTTGCCGGGCACCCCAACAGCGTAGTCAGTGCGCCGGAGCCTGCCCAGCCTCAACCTGCTACTTGAGACGAACGGTCACGCGGTCCGCGCGGCCTTCCGCGTCGATCACCTGCACCCTGACAAAGCCAGGTCCCGCCGGCACCCAATTAAGCTCGCGCGTTTGTGCCGCTGCGACGGGCGTGCCATCGACCAGCCACGTCAGCGGTAGAGCCCCGCCTTCGGCCCTCACGATCACCGGATCTTCCATGTCGCGTTCCATGAGATCGAGTTCGGCCCTGTCCGGCGGGAATGCAATGGACAGTGGCCGTGTCACCAGACCGTTGCGAGATACAGCCCCATCGGCGCCGTCACCTATGAAGCGTTTGAGCGGTGGCGGCAGTTCCGCACCGGTGACACGCAGAGCCCCAGGTGGCGGTGCCAGCAGCGGCGCGCGCCGCTCCGACAGACGCTGGAACGCATCGAACAGGATGGGGGCTGCCGCCAGCCGCCCCATTAGACCCGGCACGGAAGCGCCATCCGGCCGCCCGATCCACACGGCGATGGTGTGACGCCCATCGAACCCGACCGCCCAGGCGTCGCGGTAGCCATAGGATGTGCCGGTCTTGTAGGCGAGACGGCCAGAGCGCGCATTGAGGGGTGCGGGTGCATCCTTCAGGATGTCGCCGACATACCATGCCGCCACTGGTGACATGAGCCGCGTCTTGTCGAGCTCGCGCCCCGCAGCCATCCGGATCTGCAAAGACGGGCCATCCTGGCGCCAGGTCAGTGGCAACGGATCTCCACCACGCGCCATGCCGGCGTAGAGCTTCGCCAGATCCTCCAGCCGCATACCGATCCCGCCCAGTGCAACGGCCAGCGATGGCGCCGTCTGCGGCGGCAACGCTGTGGCAATGCCCGCGCGATCCAAGCGCGCTTTCAAGCGCTCTGGCCCCAGCACGCTCAGGATTTTCACCGCCGGGACATTGAGCGAGAGCCCAAGCGCCTCGCGCATCGTCACGGTGCCGCGAAATTCTTCATCGAAGTTTTCAGGTCGGTAGGCGCCGAAGCGGGCCGGCCGGTCGTCGATGAGCGTTTCGGGGTGTGCCAGTCCGTCATCGAATGCGAGGCCATAGATCAACGGCTTCAACGTGGAACCGGGCGATCGGATCGCGCGCACCATGTCGATGGCACCGCCGCGCTCGCTATCGAGGTATCCGGCCGATCCGACATGGGCCAGAACTTCGCCGGTCTCGTTGTCCACTGCCAGCATGGCCGCCGACAACTGCGCGCCAAGAAGCTTCGTTTGCTCTGTGGCAAGCTGCTCCAGTGAGGCTTGCAGCGATCTGTCGATCGTCAGGCGGTGAACCCGTACATTCGGCTCGGCTGCAACCTCCGCTTCCGACAAGTGCGGCGCGAGCTTGGGAAAATTCCGGCGCGCCTTGGGCACATCCTCCGCCTTGGCACGGTCGCGCTCTGCTGCCGTGATGACACCCGCCTCCACAGCGCGATCCAGCACGCGGTCACGAGCACGACGCGCCGCCTGCCAGTTCCGGTCCGGCCGGCGCACCTCGGGTGATTGCGGCAACGCGACGAGTAAGGCAGCCTCGCCGATCGAAAGCCGCCGCGGCTCCTTACCGAAATAGGCCAGCGAGGCGGCGCGCACGCCTTCGATATTGCCGCCGAACGGCGCCAGCCGAAGATAGAGCGTCATGATCTCGGCCTTGGTGAGCCGCTCTTCGAGTTGCAGCGCGCGCACCATCTGGCGCAACTTGCCGGACGCCGTTCGATCGTGGCGGCCTTCCAGAAGCCGGGCGACCTGCATCGTCAAGGTCGAAGCGCCCGACACCGCCCGCCCGTACCGCAACATCTGTGTCCCTGCGCGCGCCACGCCGATGACGTCAACGCCGCCATGCCGTTCGAACCTGCGATCTTCGAACGCTTTGAGAATATCGAAGTACCGCGGTTCGACCTCGCTGATCTCGACAGGCAGGCGCCAGCGCCCATCGGGTGTGGTGAAGGCGCGCAGCAGGCGGCCGTCCCGATCAACCACGACAGTTGAAAGCGCATCTGCCTGCGCGATCGGAGGCGGACCGAGCTTGTCCTTGGCAACCTTGATGGCCACCAATCCTGTCAGCCCGGCGACCGCACTGAGTGCCAGACCGGCAAGCACAACCCGGCGTATCGATGGCATCCATCGCACGCCGGGTCTTTCAGGTTGATCGACCATCGGATCAGTCATGGGTCAAGCTACTTCCGGGCGGTGATGGTCAAGGTCCCGGCCGCGCTGCGCGCGTACCGCTCGGGCCGGTACATGTCCTCCACCGTTGCGGCAGGGTGCACGAACGTGCCCGCCGTCACGGCGCGCACGATATAGGCAACCGCCGCCATCGGCTTACCATCCGTACTCGTCGCGGATGCTGCAGACTGATCCTCCGCATCCTCGCCATCCTCATCGGTCCGATGCTGAACCGAACCTTCGCCGCCGCGCGCCGAGAAATCGAAGGCGGCAACGAAGCGGTCATCACGGAACTCCGTGTGACGTGCGCGCAGGCTTGCCTTCAGCCAATCGAGATTCGAGATGGCGCCGCTTTCGACGAGCCGCGGATTGTCGATCTCCAGCCCCGATGGCAGCCGGTCTACGACAAGGACCTGACCGAAGGCCTCATCTCCCGTGACCTTCACCACAGCAACGAAACGCTCGTTCTGGACGATTGTAGCCGTGCCGCCTGCAGCACTTTCGATCGCCACCGGCTCACCTTCGAGCGTGTAGTAGCTGCGCTCGATACTGAAGCCTTTCGAGATGGGTGGTTCCGCCGTCAGCGATGCGCCCATGACCGACACGACAGCATCCACCGGCACACCGCCATTGTTCATTATGACGACACCGTTCTGCAGCTCGGCCGGCGAAAGCCCGCGGACAATCGGGCCATTGGCCGCCGAGCCGTCGATCGAAAGCGCAGTCTCTCCCAGGCTATCACCCAGCGCGTGAGCGGCGAGCAACATCCAGGCCTGCTCCTGTGTCGAGGTGTATTGGCGCGCCTCGTAGGCTTTGGCCACGACATCGACGAGACGCGGCGTCTCCGACTTATAGAGACCGGTTTCCATTGCCAACGTCACGAGAGCTGCTCCGTCACGCAGCGCCGAACCGTAGTCGGATCGGGCCGCAACGGCCTGGTTCTGCGCGTCAATGCCAGCAAGTGCAGACTTGAAGACCCGTTCCGCACGTTGGGTGTCGCCCAGCATCGAGAGTGCGGCGCCGAGTTGCGCTTTGGCGAGCGGCGTTTCGAACTGCTCGATCTTCTCGTCCGCGAAATAGCGCAACTCACCGGCCGGCGCGCGTCCATTGCGTGCCAGAACGTAGAGTGCATAGGCACGCTGACCCGACGACTGCGCGCTGTCATCCGCGTAGGCAATGTAGTTCTGCAAGCGGTCGAGGGCCTGACCGAACGGGCGCTCGCGCACCTCAAATCCGGCCTCCTTTGCGCGGGTCAGGAAGTCCGTCACGTAGGCCGTCAGCCACAGGTCGGAGTCCGACGGTCCCCAGATTCCGAACGCACCGGAACTATCCTGCATCTCAAAGACCCGTTCGATGGCTTTCTGCACGCGGGCCTTGATCTCGGCATCCTGCGCAATGCCGATCTGGGCCGCCACCGCATTCGCATAAACGAGTGGGAGTGCGCGCGACACCGTCTGCTCGGCACAGCCATATGGATAGCGATCCAGCGCCGTCAGCAGACCCGGCACATCGAGCCGCGCGGAGGGGCCGACACTCACATTGACACGCGAGCGGCTGGAGATGAGGCCAGCCAGGATATCTTTGCCGAGTGTGATCTTGCCACCCTGCGGCGCCAGCGCAGTAACCGTTGTGCGGCGAATGTCGCCCGCTGGCGGTTTGACATCGAAGGAGAGGCGCCGGCGCACGGCCACATTGCCCGGACCGGCAACGGCCACATCATAAATGTGCTGACCGACATCGGACGGCTTCAAGAGGAGCCGCTCACTTCTGCGCTCGCCCGATTTGAAGGACAGTGCGCGGTTGAGAATCTCCTCCGCAGTGCCGGACGAGGCGTCGAGCGGCATTCTGCTGACGCTCAACGTGTAGCTCCCGGGCTCGCCATCGACGTTGTGCGCCGACAGATCGACCTCGGCCTCGTCACCCAGCGTGAGGAAGCGCGGTCCCGAAACGGTGAGGGCAACGGCATCGCGCACAATCACGTCTGCCGTGCCGTGCCCGACCTTGTTCTTGGACCAGGCGACAGCCATCACGCGCACCGTGCCATTGAAGTCGGGCATGGCGAATTCAACACGCGCCGATCCATCACTGCCGACTTTGACGATCCCCGAGAAGTGCGCGACCGTCTCCTCCACGGGCGGACTGCCCTTTAAACCATCCTCGTCAATGCCATCGCCACCGGATCGCATGCGGCCCCGCTCGGCGCGCATACCGTCGATCAGACGACCGTAAAGATCGCGAATGTCGTGGGCGAGTTTGCGTTGGGCGTAAAAGTGGCGTTCGGGTACCGGGGTCTGGTACCGCGTCAGGTTGAGAATTCCCACATCAACCGCGGCGAGCGTAACGCGCGCCTCCTCGCCGGCCTCCAGCCCCTTGATCTGCACGGGCACGACCAGCGTTCCACCCGAGGCAATCTTCGGCTCGACGGGAAGCTCGACTGCAAGTGTGCGCGCGGTCTGGTCAACGCCAATCCACGCAACACCCACCGCCCGGCTCGGCATGCGCTTTGCTGCCTCATCCATGGGCCTGTAGAGCAGAGCCGTCGCATATGCGCCCGGACCCCAATCATCGCCAACAGGAAGCTCAACGTCAGCGCCGCCTTTGGGAATCTCGACCTCTTTACTGATGACCCCTCCCTGTCCGAGGACCGTCACGAGGGCCTTGCCGCCATGACGCGAGGCGATCCTCAACCGCGCAGTATCTCCCGGCTTGTAGCTCGCCTTGTCGAGGGCCACATCCAGCATCTCGGGCGTCTCAGCGCTTTCGGCCGCCGCATACCAACCCGCCGTGAAGGCCACGCTCGTTTCCGGACCACCTGCCGCTGCGCCACGAACCTTGATCTCAAAGCGTCCGTAATCGACGTCGGCTGCGACCTCGACAGGCTTGTCGGCAAGTGTATCCACCGTTCCACTCGCCACCTTGCGGCGGATCGTCTGGGGCTCGAAGGTCCACGATCCGTCGCGGCTGTACCATTGCCACGTCGTGTCGAGGCGCGACAGTTCCCACACGAGACCGCTTTCAGCACGTTGCGCTCCGTTAGCGTCCAGCGCAATGACCGCGAACGCGGCCCGTGAGCCTTCACCCGGCCCACCCTCACCAAAGAGCGGCTTTACTCCGATGCGCTGTTGCGAAAGATCAGCAGGTACCGTCAACGAGCGTTCAATGAAACGGCCGCTCA